>JANMAD010000449.1:0-28091 GCA_031359515.1 Acidobacteriota bacterium
TGGCGCAGGTTCGTCACCTGCCAGGGAAAGGGCGCAAACAACAGATAGAGCAGCCCCAAGGGGATGGCCGTCAACGCCCCGCTCGTCGTCGAGACGTCCACGTCTTTGCCGAAGCCTGAGCCGGCCACCTGTGATTGATCCAATCGTGAACGTTGCACCGCTTCGAGAGTGCCGTAGGTTTGCAGTTGCGCGCCAGCGCGCGATAGGACACCGAGTTGTGTGAGAGATAGCCCGACGCAGATGATGATAAAGAGTTGGCGACCAAGGCTCTGCGCCGAGATCGTCCGCATGCCGATGACGAACGAGCCGGCGACCGCCGCCGCGACCATGTAGAAAATGTAGAAGCGCAGACTCAGCAGCGCCAGCATAGACCCAACTAACACGGCGAGATATTTCACGCTCAACCGCTCGCCCAGCTTCAGCGTGGCCAGCATGGCCACCGCCAGCACTAAGATAATCGGTGCGTCCTTCAAGCCCTGCGATGACCACAAGACCAGTGAGGGGAAGAAGGCCACCAGCACCGCCGCCAAGCGCGCCACCCGCGTGCTCTGGAAGATGTGATGCGCGCATAGATATACGGGCAACACGGTGGCTGCGCCCGCCACAGCATTGACGAACTGCACCGCCAGCATGTTCCGCCCCACGAGCGCGTAGATGGCCGCGACCATGTAGGGCATGCCCCAGAACGAATCGTCTTCAAGGCCGGTTCCGCTAAATGGGCGGTGCGCTTGCCAAGTCCGCAAGAGCGCGTAACCCTGCCCGTCGTATGTGTAAGCATCGCCGCCGAAAAACCCTTGCAGTTTGAAGACAAACGTAGCTGCGCCGAGCAACATCCGCACGAGCAAACCTGCGGTGAACAGTCCCAGTATGAACTTTCGCTCCACCTCGAACCGGTAGAGAACCAGACAGAATAGGGCGCTCAGCACCAGGCAGAGCGACACCGCCAGCACACTGCCGTCTCCCACCCACACGATGGTAATCAGGCAGCCCAGCCCTAAGAAAATTCCCAGAATCCAGTTCATAGCTTTGGCGCGCTCAGTTGCTACCAGATACCATGCTAACGGCCATCCCCCCTCAGACCCGGCGCGTAGCATCAGGTGTGCCCGCCTCTGATCGCCCACCCTCCGCGCTATACGCGCTGACCGCATCATGTAGCGCGTCGGCCAGTTTCTCCACCTGCGGCAATAGCGCATAGTGCGCCAGCGCATGTCGCCGGCCAGCAGTTCCCATCTGCCGGCGTAGGCTGGCCGAGGATAACAGCCGCGCCAGCGCATCGTACCACTCGACAGGCGTCGCGGCCATAAAATGCGTCACGTTCGGCTCACCCATCTCAGCGCAGATGCCGACCGGCGTCACCACGAACGGCACGCCGACCGACATGTACTGCACAGCCTTAAAGCCCGACTTGCCCGCCGCCCACTCATCCATCCGGAGCGGGTACAAACCGATGTCCAACGATTGAAAGTCTGCTGCCTCGCGCGGCAAGCTCCAAGCATCCGTCTCGACCTCCACGCCGGGCACACTGATCTGCGCACGTCCCGCCCCAACCACTTTTAGCCGGAAGCGATAGTTACGCGCCAAGTCGGCGAGCACCGGAAAGAGCGTCTCAAGGTACGGATACGTTGAATGCGTCCCGATCCACCCGACCACCGGCACGGCGCGTTCTGCCCCGTCCTCGCGCGGGCGAAACTGCGTTGTATCGCAGACGGTTGGGATGATGATTGCGCGCTTGCCCTTATCGGTTACATATTGCGCGATAGCTGGGTTGCCACAAGTCACCACTGTCGCCCAACGGATCAAGTCGTCGGTCTTGCCAAACCACTTGAGCAGATTGACGAGCCGCCCGTAGGTCGGGCTGACATACGAAAGATAGGTCGCGTCGTCCAGATCGAGCACCAGCGGGCCGCGTATCTGTTGCATCGCCAGCCACTCGACCAGCGGCGGCCCGAACAGCATCGCCTCACGCTGAATGAATAAGGCGTCGAACCGGCCGGCGCGCCAGACATCTGCGACCCGACTCAAGGCCCCGCGCACAAGCGCCAGTGCCGTGCGCGGCCAATACTCACGCCGGTAAAGCCGGCTGAACTCTTGCGCGTTGAGGAGCGGGCGGAGCGTCAGCTCGATGCCGCGTTGTGTCAGCGGCTCAATGAACTGTGCCACGCGGTAGCGCGTCGCCGCCGCCTCGACCGGGTAAGTGCAAAGAGCTAGAACTTTCATCTTCAGTTCGGCAGCCGTGCGCCTGTGCCACTGTCGGGCACGCAAGCTTGTGTGCTCGTCATGGTGCGCGGTGCGCCGCCAGCGCATGGGTCTGTTGCTGGCGGATGCGCCGATACACGTTGCCGTAGCCGACGCCGCCGACGTTGACGAGATCAAATTGCTGCCGTGCAACCTGTATACAGCGCGCACGTAATGTGGGATCGGCCGCTAAGTCAAGTGCCTGCGCAGCCGCGGCCGCCAGCGCCGGCGCGTCGAAACTGCGGAGCACCACGCCGACCCGTTCCCGTTCAAGTAGCTCGTCGGTGTCGCCCACGCCCGCGTTGCTGACGACCGGCAGCCCGGCGAGCAGGTACTCCGGAATCTTCGTCGGCGATGAAGCGATCTGTGCGAAAGTCGGTTTGCGCAACGACAGGCCCAGACGGGCGCGGCGCAAATACTGCGGCACCTCAGCGGGCGACACCGGCCCGATCCAAAAGTCTTCGTCCTGCAAGCCTACCCGACGAAGCGTCGCCGCCGCCGCTGCCGCTTGGCTCTTGGTCAGGATACGCAGAAAGGCGTCCGCGCGGCGCGCCCGCACCGCCAGAAAAAACCGGCCGATCTCTTCCAGCAGATACAGTCCGGTCACCGCGCCCGCATAAACCAACTCGAACCGTTCAGGCGCTGTCGTAGGCGCGGCGTCCGCAGTTCCGTTCCGCGCCGCGAACCGGGCGGAGTCAACGCAACATGGTATGACCTCGATCTTCTCCGCGCCCGCATATCCTTGCGCGACGACCCAGTCGCGCATCCGGCGCGTCAGCACCACGAGTTGATCCGCGCGCCTGAGACCCACGCCTTCCAGCCATTTCACCGCGCGATAGACGGCCGAGTCCGGCTGCCAACGCCCTGCATCCGCATACTCTTCGGCCATCAGCCCGCGCACATCAAAGATGACGCGACTACCGGAGAGCGGTCGCGCCAGTAACGCCATCGCCAGCGCCATGTGCGCACGCGCGTGCAGCACGTTGATGCGATGCCGGCGGGCGAGCCGCAGGGCCGTCACCGCGCCCATCAGAATGTCATAGAGTGTGGCCGGCGCGGACGGACGCTTGTGGTAAGCGCGGGCGAACCAATGTATGCCTTCGCCCGCGAGGCGGGTGCGCATCTCGGCCAGTTGCGCCGTTGTCCACGCGCGGCTGAACTGCGGCTCGAAGGTGAGGAGATAGACTGCCATCCCCTGCGCCGCCAGTTGGCGCAGGTAGGGCAACACCTGCGTCTGCACCAACGGCTCACGGAGGCCGAAGTAACAGAGGTAGAGCGTGCGGGCTGAAGCTAAAGATGACATGCGGCTTGACTGCGACCGAACACGCGTGCGCGAACTCATTCAGCACGGATGAAGATTGACATTAAGTTTTCCAGGCGACTTTCGTCAACCGGCCGCGACGCCCGGTTTGCTGCCCATGCGAAAGCTTTGTTAAGCTGCCCGCGCAGTTAGACCATTTGGCAGAGCTTGCGCCGCACGCAGCACGCACAGAGGAACGTGGTCCATGGCCGCAGACGCCCCGCAACAAACGCCCGAGGCATTGAACTATGACCCGCGCACGGTCGAAGGGTTCGGGCACGAATGGAGTCGCTTCGATCAGGCCGCGTTGGACGAGCGCGAGCGGCGGGAGTTGTTCGCCGCCTACTTCAAACTCTTCCCGTGGGACGCGCTGCCGGCCAACGCCATCGGCTTCGATCTGGGGTGCGGCACGGGCCGTTGGGCCAAGTTGGTCGCGCCGCGCGTCGGGCGGCTCTACTGTGTGGACGCGAGCAAAGAGGCGCTCGCTGTCGCGCGGCGCAACCTCGCCGCTTGCGCCAACTGTGAATTTGTCGCAGCCTCGGTCGCCCAGTTGCCGTTCGCGGACGGCTCGCTGGACTTCGGCTATTCGCTCGGCGTGTTGCATCACGTGCCCGACACGGCCGCCGGCATCAAAGCCTGTGCGGATAAACTTAAACCCGGCGCGCCGCTTCTGCTTTATCTCTACTACGCCTTCGACAACCGGCCCACCTGGTTCCGCCTGCTCTGGCGCACGAGCGATACGGGCCGCCGGCTGATCTCCAAGCTACCCTTCGGTTTGAAACATGCGCTGACGGAATTGATCGCGCTCGGCGTCTACTGGCCGCTCGCCCGCACCGCGCGCCTGCTCGAAGACATGGGCCGCGATGTGGATGCCTTTCCGCTCGCACTCTACCGTCGCCGCAGTTTCTACACGATGCGCACCGACGCGCTCGACCGCTTCGGCACGGTATTAGAACAACGCTTCACGGCTGGACAGATCAGACAGATGATGACAGCGGCCGGGCTGGAACGGATCGCGTTCAGCGATGCGATGCCCTACTGGTGCGCGTTAGGTTATAAAAGGGCGTGAGCCGCCGTGGCGCAATCGCCTTGTCATTTACTGAATCCGCTACAAGCTAAAGTCCAAGCTCGCCGGGCCGGACAGTGAACAGGTAGTTGAGCGCCTGCTCGCTGCCGACGATCTCTGTGCGCGCCGCAGGGCCAGCGGGGAGAAGTTGGTAGAAGCGATAGTCGAGCGGGCGCAGAATCTCTTCAAGCTGCTGCTGGTTGCCGGCGTCTGGCCAGACCTCGCAGATGATCTCGGGCCGGTCGCGGGCTAAGGTCTTCCGCCCGCCCGCCAGCACCTCATGCTCGGTGCGCTCCGTGTCGAGCTTGATGAGACTGACCCGCGCGATCTTTTCCTGTGCAACGATCTGATCGAGCGTGAGGACGGACACAGGCACGTGCCGGACTGTGTCTGCTGGCAGAGTTGCGAGCAGCATGTCGCTGCGCAGCGAGGACGAGACCGGCTCATCCCCGTCGGGAAAGTAAAACTCCTGCGTCCTTTCCTCCGCGCCAACCGCGGCGCAGCGACAATGCACGTTCGTCAGCGCGTTCAGCGCGATGTTTTGCTGCAACCGCGCGAAGATGCGCGCCAACGGCTCGAAGGCGAAAACTTGCGCGGCGGGATTGGCGATGGCCGCCAACAGGCTGAAGAAGCCGACGTGCGCCCCCACGTCCACGACCACGTGCGCGCGTTGCGCGAGGCGATAGAAGAGCGCCGTCGTCTCCGGATCATACCCCTCCCAGCCGCGCCAGAAGAGTTGCGTCGGTATCCAGTCCTCGCCGGTCGCGTCGAGCTTGAGCACTTGGCCGTCGGGTAGCGCGACGGCGGTCAGACCCGTGCGTGGCAGGTGCTTGATGACGAACTCCGACTGCCGACCGGTCACGGCGAACAAGCTCTTCAACGCCGCCGTGGTCAGATGATTTAAGGGCTGCGAGGCACGCACCCGCTTCAGCATGTTTTTAATGGCCATGGCAAAGAGTAACGACGCTTGCGTGCGCTATTCACGCTTGCGCCCGACGTAGAAGTAGCGGTTGCCCCAATGGTCGGGGCGGAGCGCTGAGAACGCCTGCGACATGCGCCGCAAAGCGAAGAGGCCGACCGCACGCGCGCGGCGCAGATCAGCGAGCCGCAGACCACTCGGCGCAGGCCAAGCGACCTCGCGTAAAATATATTCAACTTCGATCAGCCCGAAGCGGCGGAAGAACTCGCGCTGCCCGTGCGCCGTCGCCAGCAGCACGTGATAGGGGGCCATCTCGGTTCGACGATTCGGGCGCAACCGTCGCGCCGTCGCAAGGACGGACGTGAAGAGCGAGGCGTTGGCTTCGAGCGGCCCCTGCGCTACCAGCAGCCCGCCCGGCTTGAGCAGCTTTAGTATCTCCGGCATCTGTTCATCGAGCTGCGTCAGGTGCTCGATCACGTCGCCCAGGTGCAGCACGTCCGCCGCCGGAAAGTCCGCGCGCTCGTGCGGGCGTGTGAACACCTGTGCGCCCGTCTGCGCGGCCACGCGGCCCGCCACCTCTTCGCTGAACTCGACGCCCACCGCTTGCCAGCCCGCGCGTTGTGCCTCGACCAACAACTCGCCGCCGCCGCAACCGTAGTCCACGAATAGGCCGGGCGGCCGCGCCCGCAGCAACGCGACCACACGCGCCGGCTCTTTCGGGTTCTCGACGTGCCCCGCGCTCCCACCTTCCTGCGTGTAGTCGGGGCCGTACATCTCAGCGAGCGTGGCCGCGTCCGGCATCGGCGCGCAGTAGAGCGTGCCGCAATCGAGACATGCGGCATAAGGAAACGCGCGGCCATGATAATAGGTTGTGCCGAGCCACGACGCGCCGGCCCGCGCACTGCCGCAAAGAGGACAAGCCATGCAAGGAACTCCGTCTCTGTATCAATCGTCGGTTGTGTGTGTACCAACCTGTGCCGCTGTGCTGAAGCATCCCGCCGGCCGCGGCGCAAGCTCGCGGTAGAGCCGCTCCCATGCGCGCAGCCCCGTGCTGCTGTCGAAGCGTGCGACGGCCTCGGTGCGCGCACGCACGCCGAGCCGCCGCCGCAACTCCGGCTCGCGATACAGCTTCATCATCGCCGCCGCCAACTCGTCCACCGAGCCGGGTGCGACCAGCAGGCCCGTCTCGCCGTCCGCGAATAACTCAAGCACCGGCTCGATGCGCGCGACGATGCACGGCAACCCCTTGAGCATCGCCTCAATCGGCGCGAGCGGCAACCCCTCGAAGAGCGACGGAAAGACAAAAGCATCCGCCATCTCCAGACACGCGCCCACATCCGTGCGCCGGCCTAAAAATCTAACGCGCTCGCTCACGCCCAACTCGCGCGCCTGCGCAGCCAGCGCCTCTGCCTCCGGCCCTTCGCCGACGAAAGCCAGATAAGCGTCCGGTAGGGCCGCCACGACCTGTTTGAAGGCGTGCAACAGCACGGGCTGACCTTTTTGCGTCGACAGCCGTCCGACATTCACGTACACGAAGCCCGTCTCAGGGATCCCGAGCGTGCGGCGCAACCGGCGCGGATCGTCCGGTGCGCAGCGCAGCGTCGTCTGATCAATCGAGTTGTAGATGACGCGCACATCCGCGGCGGGCACGTCGAGGTTGCGCAGGGCGGAGCGCTTGACCGCCTCGGAGCAGGCGATGAATCGCGGGCGCGCAAGCCGTGCCGTCCATTTGTCAATGCGCCGGAGCGCGGCCATCTTGCGTGGCGGCCAGCCGGCGGCGCGGATCGTCTCCGCGTCGTAAGTTGTCAGGTGCAGCGTGTTGATGATTGGGATGCGTGGGCCTATAAGCGTACTCAAACGCGCGCTCACGTCGGCCTCGAACAGCCACGTCTGGATCAGGTCGGGCCGGCGTGCGCGCAGCAGGGGCACGAGCCGCGCAGGGGCGAAGAGCCAGGGCCACTTGCGCGGCAGATTCAGGCAGATGACTTCGTGCCCGTCTTGTACGAGTTCGGTGGCGAAGTCGGCCGGCGGGTGCAGGTAGCAGATGACGTGCGCGAACTCGGCGCGGTCGGTGTTGCGCACGAGGTTGACGAGTTGCCGCTCGGCCCCGCCGCGCCCCAGCGAGGTTATGACGTGCAGCACCTTCGTGGTCATGACGTGCGCTTGGCGACGTGCGCCGGCCCTTCGGTCGGCTCACTGCGGCCGGCCGACAATGTGCGCTTCAACTCGACTGCGTAGAGCCTGCGCACCATCCGCGTCTCGTCCAGTGCCCGGCCGCGCAGTTTGCGCCATGCGTGCTGCGCCTGCATGAGCGTGTAGCCGGTCAACAGATTGGCGACCGCCAAGCGGCGCGATAAGCAAAGCCGTTGAAAGCGGAAGAACCCCTCGTACTCGGTGCGCCGCTTTTCGAGATCAGTCCAGCGCTTGGCCGAGCTTTGCCCGCCGTGATGCAGCACGGTCGCGTGCGGCTCGAACAACATCCACCAGCCCGCGCGCACGATGCGCAGAGACCATTCGGTATCCTCGCCGTACATGTGAAACCGTTCATCGAAGCCACCGACCGCGGCGATCATTTTGCGTCTGACCAGCAGCGCAGCGCCGCTCAACTGCTTGGCGCGCCGCCGCTGTGCATGATGCCAGTGAGAGCCGAGCAGCAACTCGCCCCGCACCCGGCGCGGCAGCAGTTTGTAGAGCCGCAACGCCGTCGTGATCGTCTCGAACGGCGTGACGGGATTGCGCCACACGCTCGCTTGCAGCGTACCATCTGGGTTGATCAGGCGCGGGCCAACGACACCGATCCGCTCGTCCGAGCTGATCGTTTCGACCAGCGTGTCAATCGCACCCGCGTGGACTTCGGCGTCGCTGTTTAAGAGAAACAGGAGCGGCGCATCCGTCGCGGTGAACGCCTGATTGTTGGCGCGGCCGAAGCCGACGTTCTCCACGTTTGCGATCAGGCGCACGCGCTCGCCTAAGCTGGCGAGCCACTCGCGACTGCCGTCGGTCGAAGCGTTGTCCACGACGACGATCTCGTAAGCTAGGCGCGGCGGAAACTGCGCGACGCTCTCCAGGCAGCGCCGCAGCAACTCGCCCCCGTTCCAGTTCACGATGATGATGGCTATTTCGGCCGACACATTGCTGACTTCCAATAAAACAATCTAGCACAAAAGATATGTGACAGCATTCGACAAACGCAAGAGGGGCTACGAGACCGGGCACACTTAATCTGCGTGGTTAAGCTAAGGCTGATTAGGCAAACCCGCTGTTTGACTAACTTTTCCCCGCCAGTTTACTATTCGCTCTTCTTATTCCTGCGCGCACGCCGCTCGTGGCCTAGCCGGAGACGGACAACAGAAGCTTAATGAGTTCCACCCACATTCTCGGCATCTCCGCTTATTACCATGATTCGGCCGCGTGTCTCGTGCGCGATGGCGTGATCGTCGCGGCGGCGCAGGAAGAGCGGTTCACGCGCAAGAAGCATGACCATCGCTTCCCCGCCCACGCGGTCGAGTATTGCTTAAAGGCCGGCGGCATCGAGGGCGCGCAGGTTGACTACGTCGCCTTCTACGACAAGCCGCTGCTCAAGTTCGAGCGCTTGCTGGAAACTTACATAGACTACGCGCCGAGCGGCATCCGCTCGTTTCTGATGGCGATGCCGTTGTGGTTGAAAGAGAAACTGTGGATACGCGAGCAGGTGGAGGAGCGTTGTCAATATAAAGGCAAGGTGCTGTTCACCGAGCATCACGAGTCGCACGCCGCGAGCGCGTACTTCCCTTCACCGTTCGATTCCGCCGCCGTGCTGACGATGGACGGGGTCGGCGAATGGGCGACCTCATCGGTCGGGCACGGGCGCGGCAACGAGTTGCACCTGCTGGCCGAATTGCATTTCCCGCATAGCTTAGGGCTGCTTTATTCCGCCTTCACTTATTACACCGGTTTCAAAGTCAACTCCGGCGAGTACAAAGTCATGGGTCTCGCGCCTTACGGCGAGCCGAAGTATGTCAAGCTGATCCTCGATGAGTTGATTGACCTGCGCGAAGATGGCTCGCTCCGGCTCAACATGAAATACTTCAGCTACTGTCAGGGTCTGACCATGACCAACGCGGAGTTCGACCGTCTGTTCGGCGGCCCCGCGCGCAAGCCCGAAGCAGAGTTGACCCAACGCGAGATGGACTTGGCGCGCTCGATCCAAGAGGTGACCGAAGAGGCGATGCTGCGTATGGCGCGGCACGCGCACAAGGAGACGGGCGAACGGAATCTCTGTCTGGCGGGCGGCGTCGCGCTCAACTGCGTGGGCAACGGGCGCATCCTGCGCGAAGGGCCGTTTGAAAATGTTTGGATACAACCGGCGGCGGGCGACGCGGGCGGCGCGCTCGGCGCGTGCCTGTCGGTCTGGTATCAATACTTGGGCAACGAACGCAAGAGCGAGCAAGTGCGCGGCGCACACGCCGACGGCATGCGCGGCTCTTATCTCGGCCCCGACTATACGAACGAAGAGATACGCGCCTACCTTGACACGACGGGCGCGACCTATCGCCGCCTTGAGCATGACGAGTTGGCCGAGTACGTCGCCGGCTTGCTGGCGCAGGAGAAGATCATCGGTTGGTTTCAGGGACGGATGGAGTTCGGCCCGCGTGCGCTCGGCGGGCGCAGCATCCTCGGCGACCCGCGCTCGGCGCAGACGCAAGCGCAGATGAACTTGAAGATCAAGTACCGCGAATCGTTTCGCCCGTTCGCGCCGTCGATCTTGCGCGAGCGCGTCAACGATTATTTCGAGTTGGACTGCGACTCGCCCTACATGCTCCTGGTTGCGCCCGTGCAGCAGCAGCATCGCATCCCGATGACCGACGCAGAGCAGAGACTGTTCGGCATCGAAAAGCTGCACGTGCCGCGCTCCGTCATTCCGGCCATCACGCACGTTGATTATTCGGCGCGCGTGCAGACCGTGCGGCGCGAGGACAATCCGCTCTACTACGATCTGATCGCCGCGTTCGACCGGCTGACCGGCTGCCCCGTCGTCGTCAACACAAGTTTCAATGTGCGCGGCGAGCCAATCGTCTGCGCGCCGGAGCATGCGTTCACCTGCTTCATGCGCACGGAGATGGACGTGCTCGTATTGGGCGACTACGTGCTGGACAAACGCGATCAGGACATGAGCCTGCACGAGAAAGATTTAGCGTGGCAAGAGGAGTTCCAGCTTGATTAAAGCAGACGCCGAAGCGCCGTTGACGGACGCGCAGGCGCGTAAGACTGCGCTCATCGTCGCGGGCATGCTGCTGCTAATCGCCGCGTGGAATTATCATCGCGGGCGCATGACCATCGTGCTTGTGCTGGGCAGTATCGGCGCGGCATTACTCGTGATTGGTCTATTGATTCCGCCGCTCGCGCGCGGTTTTCATGTCTGCTGGATGCGCGTCGCCACGCTGCTCGGCTGGGTTAACAGTCGTATCTTACTGGGCTTGATGTTCTACGGCGTGTTCGCGCCGTATAACTTAATCGGGCGACTGATTGGCCGCGACAAGCTCGACCGGCGCAAGCCCGGCCGCGCAAGTTATTGGGTTAAGCGCACGCACACGCGGCAGACGCAAGAACAATTCGAGCGCACCTTCTAAGCGCTGTGAGCTAAGCATCAGGAGAGTTTTCGCATGGGCAAGTTACGTCTGGCTGGTGAGGTCTGGCAATTCCTCTCGCAAAATAAAAAGTTGTGGCTACTGCCGATCATCGTCGTGCTAATGTTGCTCGGCGTGCTGTTAGTCTTCGCGCAAAGCTCCGCGCTCGCGCCGTTCATCTACACGTTGTTTTAATCGCATGGGCGCAAACAAACGCTGGCCCGCAAAACTTCTGCTCCTCTGCGGTAGCATCCTCTTCGCCCTGCTCGTCGCCGAAGTGGCGTTGCGCGTTGTCGGCTACTCGAATCCATACTTCTACACCTTTGAAGAGCAGACCGGCTGGATGTCGCGCCCCAATACGGCCGGCTGGTTTCGCAAAGAGGGTGCGGCCTATGTCCGGATCAACAGTCAGGGCTTGCGCGACCGCGAGCACCCGAAACAGAAACCCGCCAACACCTATCGCATCGCCATCATCGGCGACTCGTTTTGCGAGGCCCTGCAAGTGCCGTTGGAGCAGACCTTCTGGCATCTGCTTGAGAACAGGCTCACGGACTGTCCGGCCCTTGCCGGGAAACAGATCGAAGTTTTGAATTTCGGCGTCAGCAGCTACGGCACTGGACAGGAGTTGCTCGCCCTGCGCACGCGCGCCCTCGACTACGCGCCCGACCTGATCGTGCTCGCCTTCACGCCCGCCAACGATGTGCGCAACAACTCGCGCACCCTCGAAGGGGATGAACTGCGCCCGTATTTCATCTATCAAGGTGATCAGCTCGTGGCCGACATGTCGTTCCGCGCTTCACCCCTGCACAAGCAGAAGCTTTCACGCCTCAACAGTGCGCTCTACGACGCGATCAATCATTCGCGCTTGTTGCAAGTTTTGAACACCGTCCGCGAGGCCAGACAAACACGTCAGCAGGCTGCGCAACAGGCCGCGCGCGGCGCTGGGGGCGAGAGCGGCGTCGAGGATCAAGCCTTCCTGCCGCCTAAAGATCAACTCTGGCGGGAGGCCTGGCGCGTGACGGAAGGAATCATCGCGCAGAAGAATCGCGAGGTGCGTGCGCACGGTGCGCTATTCCTCGTCGTCTCCGTCACCTACGGCCCGCAAATCCATCCCGACCCGGCGGTGCGCGCGGCTTACGCACACCGGTTGGGCGTGAGCGATCTGTTCTATCCGGGCCGGCGCATCGCAGACCTCGGCGCACGCGAAAATTTTCCCGTCCTCGATCTCGCACCGCCCTTCCAAGCTTACGCCGAACAAAACCACACGCCGCTGCACGGCTTCGCTCAGACCATCAATCTGGGCCACTGGAATCAGGCGGGTCATCAACTTGCCAGTGAGCTGATCGGCCAACGCGTCTGCGCGCTGCTACAGCAATGAGCGCCGGGGCATGCTGGCCCGGCACAACGTGGCACGTTTATCGTTAACTTCATCATTAGAAAAGCAAATCTTTGGCGGCACTGGTCAGCCCGTTCGAGTGTCGGTGATAACGCAGCGCCAACAGTTCTTTGAGCACTGCGGGTAAGCGCCGCCGCCGCCGCCGGGGCATATTGGCCCGCGCTGCTAAGTGTGCGATGCGCGCGGTCAATAATCTCATGGCCGCCGCTCGCGGCGCGGGGTCGTCGTAGGCGGCCAGACGCTCGTGGATCGTCTTGAGTTGTGCCGCCACGTGCGTGTAAGCGTGCGCGTCCGTGTGGCGTGCGGTCGCGACCCAAGTGCCGACGCTCTCATCAGGCAAGCGCGGGCCGATTTGCTGGCCGGCGTGTTGCCGGTACAACACCAGCGGCTCCGGAATGAGCACCAACTCAGCGACAGCGGCGATCAGCAAGGCGATGACGGCGTCGTGAATCACGCCGCCCAGTGCCGGGAGCGGCAGCAGCAACTTTTTGAACTCGGCGCGAAAGGCCATCGTCGTGCCGGTGACTACGTTATGCTTGAACAAGACCTCGAAAGCCCGCCCGCGCCGGAACAATTCCTGCTCTGCCGGGCCGAACTTGAAACATTGCCACAGTCGCTGCCCGAGCGGACGCAAGTGCTCGCCCACTACTTCGGCATCGCTAAAGACCAATCCGGCCTGCGGCGCAGCAGCGAGCGCGGCGGTCATGCGCTCCAATTTCTCCGGCAACCAGACATCGTCCTGATCGCATAGGGCGATGAACTCCCCCGTGCAACGCGCAATCGCCTGCTCGAAGTTTTTGGTCGAGCCTTGCGTCCGCTCGTTCACGTATACGCGCACGGAGAAAGGGGCGTGCGCGGCGAAGGCGCGCAGTAGTGCCGCCGTCTCATCCTTGGAACAATCGTCGCACACGACTAACTCGTCGGGCGGGCACGTTTGCGCCGCGAGGCTTTCCAACTGCGCGGGCAGGAAGACCGCGCCGTTAAATGTACACATAGCGACGGACAGCTTGGCTGGTCTCCCACTCATACGTGTATGACTTTAAGAGCGCCGCGTCTGTTCGATGCCGGGGAGATGATTTGTCGGCTGCCGGCTCGCGCGGCGGCGGGTGGTGATGGCGACGCCGAAGCTCTTGGCGAGAGTCAGCAGGTGGCGCGGTTTGAGAGCCGCCGTGGGGGACGTTTGCAGCGCGTCCCACAAAGACGGTAGCCCCGCGGCCAGTCGCCCGCCGCGCGCCATCGTGTGGAAATGATCTAAATATGCTTCGGCCGCGAGGCGCAGCCCGGCGCTAAAACTCTGGCGGCACTCGGCACAGTCGGGGTGCAGTTGATCTCGGTAACGCTCCAACACGCGCCGTGTACACAACGCCATCCGGCGGCGATCCACGGAATAGTTCTGCTCATGGACACGATATTCGGTTAGCAGTTCGTCGAGCATCACGACCGGATAGCAGCGCGCGATCCGCAGCCACAAATCCCAATCGCCGATGCCCACCTCCGTATCGTGATGCCCGACCACATCAATTACCGCGCGCCGGTACAGCCCCGACGAATAACAGTAACGATTGCCTCTGAGCAATGTGTGGAAGACATCGCCTGACGGCCCAATCATGTCTGACGGCCCCTTGTCCCGGCCCGTATCGTCAATCACACGAAAGCGGGTGAAGACTGCGCCCGTCTCCGGCTGTGCCTGCATGATCGCGACTTGCCGCGCGATCTTCTCCGGCAGCCAGCGATCATCCTGATCGAGACCGGCCAAGTATTCGCCGCGCGCCGCGCGAAAGGCACGCGCGTGCGCGAGCGCGCCGCGCTTATCGTCTTTCGGCTGATAGATGTAGCGCACGCGCTCACCGAACGAAGCACAGACCTCCGCCGTGTGATCGGTCGAGCCGTCGTCCACGACGACGATTTCTAACGGCCGATAGGTCTGCGCCAGCGCGCTCTCGATGGCTTCGCGCAGATAATCAGCCGCGTTCCAAGTGGCGGTGACGACGCTGACAAGTGGCTTTGCCGTAGCAGCAGACATAATGCTCCAACCCCGTGTGCTAACCTCTGAGCATCCTACAATACTTCCGCGCGCCGCGTCGCTCGGCTACGGGCGGTGCGCGGGCGCGGCCGCCGCAGCCGTGTCGCCGCCTTGCAGGCGGGCGCGCACTGCCGCGCTTTCGCTCACTGCGAGGCGCAGGATCGCGCATAGCCGGTTGATGTCGGCCGGTTCAATCGCCGTGCCGGTTGGCAGGATGAGCAGGCGCGCAGCCACGCGCTCCGTCTCCGGCAGCAGCAGCCCCGCATGCGGGTAGCAGGAGCGATACGGCTCCATGCGATGGCAACCGGGATAGAAGTAGCGGCGCGCGATCACGTTCTCCGCCCAGAGGATTTGCACGAGCGTATCGCGGGCGACACCCGTCGTCGCCGCATCAACCTCGACGACGAGATATTGATAATTGTAGCGCTCGCCGCTGTCGTAGGGCATGAGGGTGAGACCGGGGATCGTCGCCAATTCCACGTCGTACCGCTCGTAGTTGCGCCGGTTCACTGCAATGAACTCGTCGTGCCCTTCCAGCGACGTGAGGCCCATCGCTGCTGCCACTTCAGTCATCTTACCGTTCGTGCCGATGTAGCTGACCTCATCATAGTTGGTGAAGCCGAAGTTTTTCATCAGCCGGATTTTTCGCGCCAGCCCGTCGTCGTTCGTCACGACCGCGCCACCCTCGAAAGCGTTCATGAACTTGGTCGCGTGAAAACTGAAGACCTCCGCGTCGCCGAAGCGACCGAGCAACTGCCCGCGATGCGTGCAGCCGAAAGCGTGCGCCGCGTCGTAGAGCACGCGCAGGTTGCGCCGCGCGGCGATCTCCGCGAGCGCCTCCGTGTCGCACGCGCGGCCCCATAGGTGGACGCCGATGAGGCCCGACGTGCGCGGCGTGATCATGCGCTCGACGCAGGCGGGATCGATATTGTGCGTCGCCGGATCGATATCGCAGAAGACGGGCGTGATCTGCTGCCATTGCAGCGCGTGGGCGGTGGCGATGAAGGTCAGCGACGGGACGATCACTTCGCCGGTCAGATCGAGCGCGCGGATCGCGATCTCCAGCGCGACGGTCGCATTGCACATGGCGATGCAGTGCTTGACGCCGATCATGTCGGCGATGCGTTGCTCCAACTCTTGCTCGAACGGGCCCATGTTCGAGAACCAACGCTTGTCGAGGATCGTGTTGATGCGTTCGAGCAGCCGCGTGCGGTCGCCGATGTTGGGGCGGCCTACGTGCAACTTCTCGGCGAACGCGGGCGCGCCGCCGAAGATGGCCAAATCGTCGAGTGATCGCTTTTGCATAGTTCGGCCTCCGCGCCGCCTCACTGTTTATAACCGGCGCAAAGATAATAGAAGTGATAGACCTGATGCACTTCGGCCTGCGCCAACGCAGGCGGCAGCAGTTCGACCGGAAAACGATGATAGACGTTATGATTCGAAAGCACGCGCCGGAAGTAAAGTCGTTCGACGGCCGAGGCCGCTTCATATAACTGTTCGTCGAGCACAAGCACGAGGCCGCCGCTCTTTGCCACGCGCGCCATCTCCGCGAGCGCGCCGGCCGCGTCGCTATAGCCGTTGAGCGCGCCGTAGTTCAAGACCACGTCGAACGTCTCCGCTTGAAACGGCAGTTGCACGGCGTCGCCCAACACGAAATCCATCGGCACGCGCTCCGCGGCCATGAAGTCTAATCCTTGCAGGAGCATCGTCTCGGACAGGTCGAGACCCGTGTACTCGGCGTCGAGTTTCATCCAGCCGTGCCGGTACAGAGAGTTGCACGTGCCCGTCGAGATGTCGAGTACCTGCAACTTCCCTTGGCGCTGCTGCAACTCGGCGATCAGGCCGGCGTGAATCTCCGTGAAGGTGGCGCGCGGCCGAAATTTCGTGCCACGCAACGAGAGTTTAACGGGCACGGCGAGGATGAACAGATAGAGCAGGTATCTGTGCTTGGCGAAAAAGAGACTGACCGCGCCGAGCAGCACGACCACGACGATGTCGAGAAGAGACAACGCACGCGCGCCCTGCGCGAGTTGCACCAGCCGATAGCTGACGTAGCCGATCAGGCCTAGCAGCGCGCCGCAGACGAGACTGTAAACCAGCCAGCCTTGCTTGTACGCGGGCCGCACGGGCAACGCAAGAAACGGCATGATGTGCTGGTAGTAACGCCCCAGCAGGCCGTTATAAAAATAGTCGCGCAAGGCTCTGTCCTGTTGCCCCACGCGGTTTTCCAGATAGAGGCGCGGCACGCCTTTGACGCACGGATATTGCTGCTCGCACTGCGTGCATTGCCAGTAGGTGGTGAAAGTGTGCCATTCGTTCGCATGGCAGTTGAGACACCGATACTTGGACAAATTCATAGACTCTCGATCCGCCTATTTAACCTGCGACAGCCCATGCGTCTCGCGCAGGTCAAGCACAAAACTCCACTTCCCCGCCTCTGAGCGCCAATCTATTTCCCGGCCCTCGTCCACGGGCGTGACCGCGTGCGGCAGATCGTAGCGGAAGAGGATGATGTCGCCGATGTCGTGCTGCGCGGTCGTGTCCACGCGCCCGAAGGGCGTGCGGAAAGACGTACCGCCGGTGTTGAAGTCCGCGCCGATACGCGACAGGCTCGTGATCAGCCCGACGCGTTGCGGCTCAAGCGGATGTTGGTGCTCCGTGAGAAAGCCGCCGCCCGCCGGGTAATGCAGGAGCTTCACGCGCATGCCGGTCAGCGAGATGTCAAAGCTCGTCCCGGCCACGTTGTTCTGTAACCCAAGCATTAGATCGGCGAGCCACTGTGTGGGCCGGCCGACGTAAGTCTCAAGTCGTTCGGGCGTGTTGAAGCCGTACTGCTGAAAGACGTGCGGGATCGCCGACTTGATAATGCCGGTGTCGGCGCGATGATAGTTCACGTCGGGCGTCGAGTTGGGCGATTGCCCGTGCGGATAGGGCGGCGTGCTGTCGCGCCAACGCGTCACGGCGCGGCGATAGTCGAGCATCATGTCAGGCGGGAAGACGCCCTTCAGGATGACGATCCGCCCTTCGGCAAGCAGGCGCGCGATCTCCGCGTAAGAGACCACCGCGCTAATCGCGCCGTCTTTGATGAAGCCTTGCAGGAGGACGAGGCCATCGGCGACCGCGCCCTGCACCGCTTGTCTGTCCGGCAGCATAACCATTAACTTCCCTCCTGCCCGGCTAGCGGCGTCGCCGCGCTTGTGCCCGCGACCGCATAGCCGAAACCTGTGCGCCCGAATCCATTCCCGTTGTAGAACATGAACTGCTCGTCTCCGTAGCGCAGCACATTTGGATAGGCGATCATCTCGCTGTCCCAGCCCGCGGGCGAAACGTCGATCCCCGCCTCGGCATCCTTGCGCGTCCAAACGATCCCATCGGGCGATTCCGCATAGCCGATGCGATAGCTATGCGCCTTGTGCTCGCGGTAACCGGCCGCGCCGCGATACGAGTACCACATGCGGTAAAGCCCGGCCTCGCGCAACACCGACGCGCTGGAGATGCCGCCTTCCATTTCATCCTGATAATCTATGGCCACCACACCTTGCCGCGTCCAGTTGATGCCATCCGTGGACTCCGCGTACTTGAGATGATAAAACGGTTCAGGCTTGCCCGCGACGAGCGCCCACTTCGTACAAGACTGATACCAGACGCGCCACACACCATCCTCAATCAACACGTGCGCCGTGCCCGTGAAGTAAGGCTCGTGCGGGCGCAGGTCGAATAACGGCCCGGCCGCGAACTTCGTGAACGTCTGCCCGTCGTCCGTGCTGAGCGCCAACCCAATCGCGTTATGATAAGGAACGGTCTGCTTCAAACTCCAGCCGGCATAAAATAGATAATGCTGTCCTTGCTGCCTGACAAGGCAGACGGGCATGAGACCGCTTTCGTCAAACGCGCCGAGCGCGCCGAACGGCAGCACGGGCCGGTCGTGCTCGTACAGGATGTTTTCCGGCCGGCCCGCTTCCACCTCGATGTAACTGATGTTGCTCCGATTGTCCGCGCCGCGCGTGGCGAAATAGATGCGCCACTTCCGTTCGTGCGCGGCATCCACGATGGGTAGCTGGGCGTGGCTCTTGTTCCAGTGGAACTGACCCGCGGGTTGATAGATCAACCCCCTTTTAACCCACTTCACGACCCAGAGTCTCCTTCGCCGCGCGCATCAGAAATCCAAATCCTTACTCAACACTTCGCCCTTTTTAGCCGGGCTGCCTTTATAGACGCCCCACGGCTCCGTGTCCTTCGTGATCGTCGCGGCCATGGCGACGAGCGTGCCCTCCGCGATGTGCGCGTTGTCTCTGACGGTGGCGTTGACGCCAAAGAACGAGAAAGATTCGACGACGCAATGACCCGATAACACGACGTGCGACGTGAACAGTACGTGATCTTTAATTACGCTGTGATGCCCGATGTGATTGCCGCTCCACAGCACGACGTTGTTGCCGATTGCGACGTAAGGCTGAAGGGTGTTGTCTTCGAGGATGAAACAGTTATCGCCGATGGGCGTGGCGGGAAACGTCGTCGCCTTCGAGCTAACATAGCTGATCAGTCCGTAGCCTTTCGCTTTGATCTGCTGATAGACGGCCGCGCGCAGCCGGTTCATCCGCCGGTGCGACATGGGCGCAAAGAACTGAAACTCCGCGGGCGCATAGCTGCGCTCGACCTCTTCAAAGGCCACGACGGGCAGCCCCTCGAACGTCCCGCCCGCCGGCAGATATTCCGCGTTGACGCTGAACGCGACAACCTCGTGCGCGCTGTCGTGCTTGAGATAAAAGTGCGCGAGCGAGGCGAAGTCCTGCACGCCGAAGATTACGACCTTAGCCATCGTGTCCTCTACTTATAGACGTATGCGGTGTACTCATAAAGTCCATAGTCATTTCTGATCACAAAATTCCGGCTCAACTCCTTGGTCAGGAAATCAGCCAACGTGTCGAGCGGCAGATGAAACAAATCGTCGCGCTCCCAATCCACCTGCTTCGACATCACATTGAAGGCCAGCCCCGTGCGCGCGTGGGCGAAGACCTGCGTGACGAGTCGCTTGAAGTAGGCGAGCATAGCGGCGAAGGTCAGTTCGCGCTTCTCCGTAAACACGCCGTTCATCACGACGTAATCGAACTGCGGCAGGCTCGCCTGTGCGTCGAGCACGTCGAGACAATAATACTTGTTCGCCGGAAATTTACTCTGCGCGAGCCGCACGAACTGCTCCGACAGATCAAGCCCCGCATATTCAATCTGCGCCGGCCCGCAACTGCGGATGTATTCATACAGGTGCGACGCGCCGCAGCCGAAATCGAGCAGCGTGATCTTTTGCGCGGGCGCGGTTGGCCGGATGACCTCAAGCATCACGCGGTAACGCTTGAGCGCGTCCTCGCGGTTCGGCCAATCAACCCCGAGATGCGTGTCGCCGTGCTTGGCCAGACAGTCCTCATAGTGCGCGACAATGCTCAAATAATTAGGCTCGGAAACGTCTTGTGCCATCGCTTTAATTGAATTCGCCGTTGCGGTAGGCCGGAAAATAATCGGTGGCCGCGCCGCGCCGCGCACTCGTCAGTTCCGCATAACGCGCGGCGTCGAAGATGCGCCCGCAGAGATAGGCCGTGCGCGTGCCCGTCGCCCAGCCGCGTTTGAAGCGGCTCAGGCCGTCCGCCGCCTTGTCCTTCAGCCCCGCGCCCGCGCCAAGGTCGAGCCAGCGCAAGCCCGCCCCGGCGAAATACTCCAACGCCCGCCAGAACAAGGCGAAGGAAGCGCGCAGTTCATAGCCGCGCTCGCTGTAAGCGCCGAGATGATAGTACCCCACCGCGTCGTGACTGTACCACAGGGTCATGCCCACGATCTCACCTTCGTGCCGCGCGCAAAACATGCTCAAGCCCGGCACTTGCATCTGCCGCGCGAACGAGCCGGTCGAGAATGCCGTCAGCCCCTTGATGCCATGCCGCACGATCAAGTTCGCGTAGAGCTTGCTCCACTCGCCGACGAATTGCGCCGGCTCGGGGCAGCGCTCGACGGCGAGCATTTGTAACGCCTTCCGCGCGTTCCTTTGGTGGTGCGCATCAACAAACGCGCGCAAGGGCTGCGCGAGGTCGATCACAAAATGCCCTTTGAAGGGCACGACGAGATCGGGGAAGCAATGCCGCAACTCGTCCGGTTCGTAAGCGCCGAACGGGTCGGCCACCAGCACGAGGCTGACAAGATCGCGGCCGATCTCCAAAAGATCGAGGTGCAGGCGCGACCAGTCGCGACAGGCGAAGAGCGGGTAGCAACCCATCGCGTCGCGTTGGGGCCGGCCCGCAATCGCCCGCTCAAGAATCCAGCCGCCGCTGTGTGGCAAGTGGCGCGGCGTGCCAAACTCCGCGAGCGCGCCGGCGTAAGCCGGGTGCAGGTATCCGGTCGGGGTGGCAGACTGCGACACGACGGTTACTTCACCGCCTCGACGTAGAATGAGTAGCGTCTGCGCAAGGGCGAGGCGGGGTCAACGTCCGCTTGATAAGCGGCCGGCGCGACGGTGGCGAAGCCGATCTTGCGCAGCACCAGCACCAGCTTTTCCTCATCATAGACGCACTTATGCTCGCCGGCTTGATACACGCCGTAGTTGACGTGATCCACCAGCGTCTCCGTCTCAGGCTCAACTTCGGGCAGCAACTCACGGACACTGACCAGATCAAAATAACTCTCGTTCCCGCGCAGGTACGCCTCGAACAGGCCCTTGAAATTCGGCAGCGCAAGGCGAAACGTTCCCCCGGCAGCAAGTGCGCGGTAACAGTCGCGCATGAGTCGCAGACCCTGTGTATATTCGAGGTGCTCAAAGAAGTGTGACGAATAGATATAATCGCAACTGCCTGCGGCGAGCGGTAGCCCGCGGCGCAGATCGTAGTTGATGAATATTGTGTCGGGATGCGCTGCCGGATCGATCTGCGGCGGAATGCGTAACGCCAGATCGATGTTCACCCAACCCAGTCTGATGTCATCGCCCGCGCCGATGTGTATCTTAAGGTGTTGCCGCCCCTGCAACGCCTGAAAACTGCCGGCGGCGCGGCGGGCAATCCGCGCCGTTTTGATCTCGAACAAGAGATTACGGATAGCGGCCCGCAAAGTCTCAGGCTGTGAGGCAACGCTCGCCTTCAGTACATGCTTTAAAGTCTGTTTCATCCGCCCTGACAACTGCCTTTCTCGTTCCGTTGAAATTATATCCAAGCTACGATGGCGGCCGCCGCCTCATGCTGGCTTACGCCACGCCAACAATCCTTTCCAGCCGCCGACTTCGCCCCAGATCAGGTATAGGCTGCCCGCACCGAGTAGCATGGCCAAGGCCAAGGCCACTGGCATACGGAAACTGCCCAGTCCGAGATAGGGTAGGACACGCACGACGATCATGGCAAAGGCGAAGATTAAGAAGAGCAGCTTATTCTCTGTCGTCCAGCGCAGATGTAAGTCGCGCCACAATACTAGCCAGCAGACGAAGCAGTAGATGGCAGAGGTGAGCATGAAGCCAAGCCCGAGGCCCGGGAGGCCGAGCCAGCGCATGCCCAGCCAACTGGTCAGCAACAGGATTGTGCCCCCGAACAGTTCCGTGCCGAAGTAGATCGAGCTGCCGGCCCGCGCCAAGATAACGAACGACATCGTCCAGCTTGAGAACTTAAACAGATCGCCGATTAACTGCCATTCGAGTAGGTCGCTGGCGGGCGCGAACTGCGCCGAGTAAACCAGCGGCAACACGTAAGGCACAAGCGCCAGCATGCCAAGGATGATAGGGCCGCCCAGCAAGAGCACGAGCCGAAGCTGATCGTTGATCAGTTGCGTCAGCACGGCTGGCTGATCGTGCGCGGCCGAGACGCGCGGATAATAATCCTGCGCCATCGCCGCGAGCAGGAAACCGAGGTAATTGATCGAGATGGCGGCCGCGGCCCGGTAGAAGCCTACGTCAGCGCGCCCGAGCGCGTGCAGCACCAGCACAGGGACGATCATTTGCACGCCCGCGCCCACCAGCATGCTCGCTGTATAAGGGACACCGAAGCGTAGTAGCGCACGGGCGGCCGCGAGTACCTCGCTCCACATCAACTCGACGTGCGTGGTCGGCGTGCCGGCGCGCATGTAGTAGTAAGAGACGGCCCAGCTAACGGCGAAACCGGCCAGCACCGCAGGCACGATGCCGCGCTCGCGCCATTGCCAGATGAACAGCACAGTCAGCGCCACGCTAAGCAAGCTACTTAACATGCCGACGCGCGCCAAATCACCGATCCGGCGATGCGCGTTCAGGACGCTCGTCTGCACTCCTGCCGCCAAACCTAATAGCAGGCCCGGCCCCATCAGCATGACTGCGCCGGTGTGTTCCGCACTGCCTAACATGAGCCGGCTCAGCGGCGCACGCAGTCCGATCAGCACGACCACCGCCAACCCACCCAGCCCCACGCAGAGCAGCCATGCGCCGCGGCGCAGTGCCGCCACCTGCCGCGGGTCGTCCTGCGCCAACGCCTGCGCACCCGCTCGCACCAGCCCTACGCCGACGCCCATGCCGGCGAGTAGTGCGGCCAAGCTGACCAGCCCCTGCAATAACCCCATGAAACCGACGCCGCTCGGGCCCAGCAACACCGCGCTGCACTTGGCCGAGACCAGCCCCACGAGGATGTTGACCATCGAGACGCTGCTCAGCACGGCCGTCGCTCTCAGAATCGACTTCATAGATTGGGCTTCAGACGGCGTGTGTCGCGACCGTGCATAGGGACTATCAGCATGTTTAGGGTGTAGAAAAAGTCAGTCTAGCTATATGCGGCAAGCGCGTCAACCGACCCGATTGACGGCGGCAATAAAACGATCTCATACCGCAACCATAGTTGGCCAGCCGGGATATGCGACCACATACGCGGTTGATTTGCCGGTTGGCTTGGGGGAAGCTATGAGCCGCCCGAAAGAATTTACCGGCCGCTGCTAAATCGAAGCACAGAGGAGTGGCACAAAGAGCGAAAAAGATTTACCCACGAAATCACACGAACCAACACGAATCGGCGTGTGTTTTGCTTCGTGCTTGTTCGTGTGGTTTCGTGGATAGCTTTCCCCCTGTCCCAATCTTTTGTGGTTTGATTAGCGACAACTCCGGCGGCGTGTCCGGCCAAGAGATACTGACCTACTGAGGATACTCATGCGATCTGCACAAAAACTCAACGCGCTGCTGCTTTGCTATGGACTGCTTTGCCCCCCTGTGCTCGGCGCGGCCGTATTGGTCACGCCGCCCGTTGCGGCCAGCTTCAGCGCAACCGTGCCCGCGCATCGCCGGCGCTTGATCACAATGCAAGGCCGCGATCCTGGTCGCGTAGCGCTCAGCGGCGAACCGGAGCAGTCCACGAAAGCTGCGCTCCCTTTGCCTTGTAAGGTGGGGCGCATGGCCGAGGTAACGGACTCGATTCGCGGGCAGTGGCGCTGCACGGGCACAGGCTGGGACTCCGTGACCGGCGCAGCCAACGTGAAAGATTTTGGCGCGGCCGGTATTGCTGCGGCGACCACAGGTAGCGCCACCGCAAGCAGTCTGACGGTCACGCTCGCTGATGCTTCAACCTATCAACCGGGGCACGGCATCTTCATTACGGGCGCGGGCACAAGCGGGGCCGGCTACGTCGGCACGGTTCGCTCAGTGGCCGGCAACATCATCACGCTCACCAGCCCTGCGCCCGCGACGACGGTGGCCGGCGCGGCGGTCAAGCATGACGACACGGCGGCGTGGCAGGCTGCGCTTAACGCCGCCGGTGCGGACGATGCCGGGCGCGTCTTTGCGCCAGCAGGCGTCTATGACATAAACGGGCCGCTGCAAGGCACGAGCGGCTATCAGGGGCGACTGCTCTTACCCTACGCGCCCGCCGCAGCCGGGCGCGCCATCGAAATCACTGGCGCGCCCTTGCCCTTTCAGGTCTTCGGCACAGTGACCAGCAGGTACACCCCCGCGAACGTGGGCGCGGTGCTGCGCACAGACCAGCCCGGCGGCGCAATGTTTTCCACCGGCACGGACTACTTCGTGGGCACGCGCCCTGTGTTTGATAAAGTGACGCTCCGCCAAGTTGATAATCCGCAGGGGAGCCTGCTCGACTGTCGTTATTGTTTCGGTCTGGTCGTCAAAGATAGCTATTTCGACACCGGCACTTATACGTTGAGCGTGGCGCAGCCGACCAACAGCGGCGCGTTTGGCATTCGCACGCCGCTCGTCGGTAACGCCGCCGACACGCTCATCGCGCACACCCTTGTCGCCGGCTTCTTCTTCGGCATCGAGATGGGCGAGCATCTGCGGCTGGACTATGTGACCGTCAACGCTTGTGCCCGCCCGCTCTACATCCCGACGGCCCAGAATGATGCCATCACCAGCAGCTATCTGAGCGTGTACAATTCTCCCTACACCATCGCGGCCGATGGTGGCGCAGCCCTCGCGTTCCAGACGCTCAACATCGAGCACGTTGATCCGGCCGATGGCACACAACGCGCGTGGCAACGCCCGGCCGCCGGTGGTGACGTGTACGATCCGGCGAACGTATTGCGCGGCTTAGTTGTCTATCACATCATCAAGGAGAACGTCGGGGGCACGTGCGCGAACTTAGACAGCGAGTTCACTGTCACGGGTGCCACCAAGCTCGGCATGGAGAATTTGTGCGGTGCGCCGATTCTCGTCACCACCTTCTTTAATTCGTGGGTGAATGTCGGCGGCGGCGAAGGCGTCGCGGCCTATTACTCGAAAGGCGGCGTGACACATCTGCAAGGCAACATCAAAAGTGGGACGGTAGGCAACACTGCGTTTCAACTCCCGGCGCGCTATTGCCCTGCGGTGACACGCTACTTCCCCGTGTTTGCCTCGGGCAACACGACGGGCTACGTGGCGGTCGGTGCAGCCAGCGGCCCGACCTGCCCGGTGCTGGTGCAGCCGGGCACCAATAACGCCTTCGTTAGTTTGGATGGGATCGCCTTTAGTACGCAGTGAGAGGTGCGCCGGTGGGCGTGGGAAAAAGGATACCGGCCGCCGTCCACTTAGGAAGGCGGCCGGTGCAGCTAAGGGATGCGCGCCGAAGCTTAGTTCTTCGGCGGCGTGGACGTGATGCAACCCGGACAACCATCCACGTTGTTGCCCGTCAGCTCATTATCCTGATAGGTGAAAACCTGCCCGGTGGCCCCGACCAGCACGCCGTTACCCAAATTGCCCGTGATCAGGTTATCCCCGATGCGCGCGATGGACGTGCCGGCTGAGCCGGCACCGCCCGCCAGCACGCCGTTGCCCAAGTTGGTCGAGACCTCACAACTCTTGAGATTGGCCGCCGAGACCAGCCCAGCCGTGGTGTTGAGTACCAGCAACCCGTTGCTCGTGTTCCCGTCGAGGACGCAGTTCGTCGCAAAGACGCGCGAATTGCTGCCCGCTTTGATACCGTTCTGGTTACCGGTGAAGTGGCAATGGTCGGCGCTCGCCCTGATAAAGAAGCTGGCATTGTTAGAGCTCGTAAAGAGACCGGCCCCGCCGTTGTCTCTGAGCACGTCGTTCTTCAGGAAGATGTTGACGGACGAACTTGGGTTGTTCGCGTTAATACCGTTCTGGCTGAAGTTGAAGATCACGCAGTCCTCGATCCAGACGTTGTTGGCCCCGTTCAAAGTGATGTTGACACCGTTGATGCCGGTGCGCGTGCCGATTGCGCCGGACGAGCCTGTGCCGTTAATCGACAACCCACGCAGGGTCACGTTGCGGAGCGGATCATTCACGTTCGCAGCGATGTTGATGGTGAAGCCGGTGGTGCCGCTTGCCAGGACAGAGCCGAATGTGCCCGTGCTATCGATGGTGATCGACTTGGTGATCGTCAACGCGCCGAAGCCGCCTGGATCGAGACAGTCGATCTCACCGTTGATGAAGGTCTTCGAGATCGCGCCCGCGAAAGTCTTGCAGGGGGCGGTGCGGCTGCACGGGTTGACATCGTCGCCGACGCCTGAGACCCATGTACGGGTTGCCTGTGCCTGTGCGAACGAGGTGAAGGCCAAGGTGAAGAGGATCAGGATCAGAGTTTGGAAAGTGAAGCGTATCTTGTTCATTTTGTGTCTAGCTCCTTTTGGGTTTGGGGCTGTTGCGTCGTGGGGCGTG
The DNA here is from genome assembly GCA_031359515.1 of Acidobacteriota bacterium. Taxonomy (GTDB): domain Bacteria; phylum Acidobacteriota; class Blastocatellia; order Pyrinomonadales; family Pyrinomonadaceae; genus QHXQ01. The sequence goes on from JANMAD010000449.1 coordinate 26,631, forward strand.
CAGCAACCGACGACTGCGTAAGATTCGGAGGATTGTTCGTCATGCTAACGTGTCCGGCGACCCGGCAAACTTCGACGGCAGGAGCTGGCACTCGCACCGCGCAGAACTACAGCGTGGAAAGAACACCGACGGCTGGCTGAATTGCAAACGTGCCCATTTACGGGGCGGCGCTTCAGCCGGATTCTCTTTACCGCGAGGAGCAAACCATTGTTCGAGTTGCTTGGGAACGGGCAAGGGCAACTCTTATACCGAAAGCATGGCCAGAAGGCAGGCCGCTCAAAGCGCCGCATTTCACTGCCGGCGCGCGGCGGCACGTGTAGACATTCGTGGACGTGGCGTTAACGAACGTACACAGGCTGCGGGCTGGTGGCAAGGGGTTTGCCGGCGCGTAAACACTGCGTGCGCCGGCTACGCGCGTGCTGCATAAAGCGGCTCTGCGTGCGCCGCGCGAAAGCATACCGCTGTACTCCGCCCTTCACCCGACAACTGCTTTCGTCACCGCGGCCTCAAGACGGGTTCGCAGTTGTGCCCGTTGCATCTTAAGCACGGCCGTCAACTTTTGAAATCAGGGTACTGGTTGTCGCGGGCGATGATGATGCGCTCGCGCCCGTCGTTGTCCGGCCACTCTATGCGGAAGGCTGGGTCGTCCCAGCGCACGCCGTCCGCCGCCGCAGGCACGTAGACCGCCCCTATCTGATAATACAACTCGGTCTCATCCACCAGCGTCTGGAAGCCGTGGGCGAAGTCTTCGGGCACGTAGAGCATGCGCCGGTTCTCGGCCGTTAACTCGACGCCAAGCCATTGCCGGTAGGTCGGCGAGTCGGGGCGCAGGTCTATGATCACGTCGTAGAGCGCGCCGCGCGTGCAGCGCACGAGCTTGGACTGCGCGTGCGGCGCGTGTTGGAAGTGCATGCCGCGCAACGTGCCCTGCCGCCGGTTGTAAGAGATGTTGCACTCGACCGCAGGCAACTTCAGCCCCTGCGCCGCGAACTCGCGCTCCGACCACGCGCGGGCCAGAAACCCGCGCGCGTCCTCGAACCGCTCCGGCTCGATCACGAACGCCCCCGGCAGTTTTGTCGCAATTAAGATCATCTCGGTTTAAGGTCGGCAGCAGGGTGACAGATCATTTTCGGGCGCGCTAGCCTAACACAACTGCATGCGCGATTCGCAACCGCGAACCAGTTTGGTCGTGTCATTGTGTGTCGCCAAGGATGAGGGCGGCGCGCGGCGCGATCATTTATCCCAACAGAGAGACTGACGAGCGGGGCAGGAATAAGTAGAACAGTTGCGGGCGCAGAACCAGCAGGCGGGAGCATAACAGAGACAATTCCCCGTCCGCGCCGCCATGTGCGGGGCGGGCCGGGGATTGTGTATGTTTTTCAGCCCCCTGCTGGGTATGGGCCCCCAAAAGTTATACATATTACAGCCCCCCGCGTGAGTGTAGGGGTTGGGGTTAATTTT
>JANMAD010000464.1:0-7244 GCA_031359515.1 Acidobacteriota bacterium
AAATCAAGCATCTTGATGAGTGGTGGGGGAAAGAGGTATCTGTAGATTTTCTTTTCTTTGAAACCGAAGAAGTGAAAAGTTATCTCGCGGAGGCAGGCTTTGAGTTAGAGGAAATGATAGTAAGAGACCCGTATCCAGAGACGGTAGAGTATCAAAGTCGTCGTGCATATATCTTTGCGAAGAAAGCGTAGTCATCGAGCGCGAACGAAATGAAGAGCCACACGTTTAGCGGATTGGCGACAAAGCACAAGCTGTGCGCGCGCGCGACCTCGTGCGTGCTGTTAGTTGTCATTACATTCGCTCCGACCGTAGCGTTATTCGGCCAACAGAGCGACGCACGCACGCGCACTGAAACGGCGACAGATAAACATGCTGCGAAAGCGCAGGCGCGTGCGCTCGCGGCCGCATATCAGCGGCAACCGACGCGCGCCGCGTTGAAGTGGGCGGATAAAGAGTTGCGGCGCATGACGCTCGACGAGAAGATCGGGCAGATGATCGCGGTCGGCATCAATGCGACTTTTCAGAATCAGGCGAGCGATGCGTTCCGCGCGTTGCGCCGACAGGTCGAGCAGAATCACATCGGCGGCATCATCCTGTTTCGCGGCCCCGTCTATGAATCCGTCCATCTCGTCAACCGTATGCAGTCGTTCGCGCGCTTGCCGCTCTTAGTCTCAGCCGATCTGGAAGCGGGCGCAGGGATGCGTTTCGATGACACCGTTAACTTCCCGTGGAACATGGCGGTCGGCGCGACGGGCAATCCTGAGTACGCGCGGCGGCAGGGCGCGTTGACGGCGCGCGAGGCGCGTGCGCTCGGCGTGCAGCAGATTTTCGCGCCCGTCGTTGATGTGAACAACAACGCGGCGAACCCTGTGATCAACGTGCGCTCTTATGGCGAAGACCCGCAGGCGGTCGCGGCGATGGGCGCGGCCTTCATCGCGGGCGCGCAAGGGGCTGGCGTGATCGCGACCGCCAAACATTTTCCCGGCCACGGCGATACGGCCGTTGATTCACATCGCGGCTTGCCTGTGATCAACGTGCCGCGCACGCGGCTCGATGCGGTCGAGCTTGTGCCGTTCCGCGCACGCGGCTCGATGCGGTCGAGCTTGTGCCGTTCCGCGCGGCGATTGCCGCCGGTGTCGGCGCGATCATGTCGGCGCACATAGCCCTGCCGCAGATCGAGCCAACCACCGTCAGTCCGCGCGAAGCGCGAGCGGTCTCGACCTACGCCGACAAGGAAGTGATCGTCGAGAACGCGACGCTGCCGGGTACGCTCTCGCCGCGCGTCTTAAACGGCATCCTGCGCCACGACTTGGGGTTCGACGGCATCGCCGTGACCGACGCGCTCGATATGAGCGGGTTGACGATCTATTTCACGCCGGGCGAAGCGGCCGTGCGGGCCGTCGAAGCGGGCGCAGACATGTTGTTGAAACCGTCCGACCCGGATGCGGTATTGCAGGGCGTGCGCGAAGCTGTGCAGAGCGGGCGTCTGACGGAGCAGCGCATCGCAGAATCAGCGCGCCGCTTGCTCGCAGCGAAATGCGATCTCGGTCTGGTCAAACAGCGCAGCACGCCGATTGAGCAGATCGATCAACTCGTCTCAAGCACAGAGGCGCAGATGCTCGCGCAGGAGATCGCGGAACACGCGATCACGCTCGTGCGCGACGAAGCGCACCGCTTGCCGGCGGCGAGTCTCAAACCCGATGCGCGCATCTTCAATCTGGCGATCACGAACGGCGAGGATCGCTTTTTCGTCGCGCAGCCTTTCGTCGCCGCGATGGCGCGCGGCGGGCGGAGCGTAGAGACGTTGGTGCTGGATGAGCGTTCGTCGGAGGCGGAAGTGAAGAAGGCTTTGGAGCGCGCGAAGGATGCTGACCTCGTTGTCGTCTCAATGTACGGGCGCGTGCGGACGGGGCAGGCGAACAGCGGTGCGTTGCCCGAACCCGGCGCGCGTGCGCTGGAAAAGTTAATGGAGCGCAAAGCGCCGCTCGTCGGCATCAGCTTCGGCAATCCGTATCTGTTGATGAGCTATCCTGAGTTGCAGACTTATATGGTCGCTTACGGCGACATGCCGAGCCTGCAACGCGCCGCCGCCCGCACGCTGCTCGGCGAGATCGATGTGGTAGGCCGGCTGCCGATCACCTTGCCGCAACTCTATGCGCGCGGCACAGGGATTCAGTTGAAGGCACAAATGCGAGCGCAAGCTATAGGCTCAAATCAGTAAGCGGCAAGCAACATAACAGCGTAAAAAGATTTAATCACATACGGACACGAAGAACTGCTTTGTGCGCTTTGTGTCTTTGTGGTTAATGGATGTCGTATGAGAACACCGTCAATGCGTTTCAGATTATACAGGTTGGTTGCTACTGCGTTGCTGTTGACGATCAGCGCGCAATTGCTCGCCACGACTCTGCCTATCGCACAGCCCGCATCAGTCGGCATGTCAGCCGAGCGGCTCGCGGAGATCGATCAGGTAATCAAACAATCAATCGAGCGCAAGGAGATGCCGGGCGCGGTGGTGTTGGTCGGGCGGCGTGGGCGCGTGGTGTGGCGCAAGGCTTAAGGCGCGCGGGCGGTCGAGCCGGCGCGCGAAGTGATGACGGCTGACACGATCTTCGATCTGGCGAGCCTGACGAAGGTGGTGGCGACGGCGACGAGCATCATGCTCCTTGTCGAGCGCTGGCAGGTGCGGCTGAACGACAATCTGGTGCGTTACCTGCCGGAGGTGAAAGGTGAGGGGCGCGAATTGGTAACCATCGAGCAGTTGTTGACGCATCGTTCGGGCTTCGCGCCGGATTTCGATCTGGGCGAACAATGGACGGGTTACGACGAAGCGATCAAACATCTGGCGACGGAGCGTTTGCGTCAGCCGCCGGGCACGCGGTTCGTCTATAGCGACATTAACTATATAGCGCTCGCTGAAGTCGTGCATCGCGTTTCGGGTCTCACGCTCGATGAGTTCGCGCGCAAAAATATCTATGCGCCGTTGGGTATGCGTGATACGGGCTTTCGTCCGCCGGTCTCATTACATGCTCGTATCGCGCCGACCGAGAAGCGACGCGCGCAGGCTGCATATCTCGGCGGCAAGCCGGAGACGGCGGGCGCGGAGGGCGAACAATGGCTGCGCGGCGAGGTGCATGATCCGACATCGTTCCGCATGGGCGGCGTCGCGGGCCATGCGGGGCTGTTCTCCACCGCCGATGATCTCGCCGTCTATTGCCAGATGATCATGAACGGCGGCGTGTACAACGGCGTGCGCATCTTGAGTCCGCTCGGCGTGGCGGCGATGACGCGCCCGCGTGCGGTCGAAGCGGATGGCACGGCGCGCGGGCTTGGCTGGGACATAGCGAGCGGGTTCTCGGCAAATCGCGGCGACATTTTCCCGCTCGGTTCGTTCGGGCACACGGGCTTTACGGGCACGTCGCTCTGGCTCGATCCGGCCAGCGAGACGTTCGTCGTGTTTCTCAGTAACCGCGTGCATCCGGATGGCAAGGGCGATGTGACGCCCGTGCGCAGTCGCGTCGCATCCATCGTCGCGTCGTCCATCATGGACACGAGCGCGGAGGCTGCGCGGGCGGAGTCGGCTCGCTTCTCCGCCGAGTTGCTGGCGAGCGTGGCGCGCATCACGGGCGCGAATGCGACGACGAATAACGCGAACAATGCGAGCGCGGCCGACACGGAAGTGTTGACCGGCATTGATGTCTTAGAGCGCGACGGGTTCAAGCAACTCGCCAACATGCGCATCGGGCTGGTGACGAATCACACGGGGCGCGACCGACGTGGGCGACAGACGATTGATGTGCTGCGCACCGCGCCGAACGTCAAACTCGTCGCGCTCTTTTCGCCGGAGCATGGCATACGCGGGCTGGCGGACGAGAAGGTGTCGGACACGAAGGACGAGCAGACGGGCCTGCCCATCTATTCGCTCTACGGCGAGACGCGGCGGCCTAAGCCAGAACAATTGAAAGACCTCGACGCGCTCGTCTATGACATACAGGACATCGGCACGCGCTTCTACACATACATATCGACGCTTGGTTATGTGATGGAAGCGGCGGCGGGGGCGCATCTGCCGGTCTACGTGCTTGATCGCCCGAACCCGATTGGCGGCACGGAGGTGGAAGGGCCGCTCACAGATCAAGATAAGCTTTCGTTCACCGCGTATCACGCGATCCCCGTGCGGCACGGCATGACGGTCAGCGAATTGGCGCGGCTCTTCAACGAAGAGCGCAAACTCAATTGCGATCTGCGCGTGGTGCAGATGGACGGCTGGCGACGCGCACAGTGGTTCGACGCGACGAACCTCGTATGGATCAATCCTTCGCCCAACATGCGCAGCCTGACCGAAGCGATGCTCTATCCCGGCGTCGGCTTGCTCGAAACGACGAACGTGTCGGTCGGGCGCGGGACGGACACGCCGTTTGAACTTGTCGGCGCGCCGTGGCTCGACGGGCCAAAGCTGGCTGCTTATTTGAACGCGCGCCGGATCGCGGGCGTGCGCTTCGTGCCCGTGCGCTTCAAACCAAACGCCTCGGTCTTCAAAGATGAAGAGTGCGGCGGCATCAACATCGTCATCACTGATCGCGCGCAGTATCAGCCCGTGCGCACAGGCATTGAGATCGCGGTCGCGCTCAGGCGTCTCTATCCGGCGGAGTGGCAGGTAGATAAGTATGTGCGTCTGCTCGCCAATGCCGATGCGCTCGCACGTGTGCAGCGCGGCGACGCGCCCGAAGAGATTGTGCGCTCGTGGCAGACCGCGCTCGACGAGTTTCGCCGCGTGCGTGCGCGCGTGTTGCTGTATCGTTGAAGAAAAACATTGCTCACGCAAAGCCGCAAAGGCGCAAAGCAGAACGCAAAGCATTGCATGGTTTTCTTAGCGTCTTCTCTTTGCGCCTTTGCGTCTTTGCGTGAGACTATCGGCTAAAGCAAACCACTAAAGATTGGGACAAGATGGAAAAAAGCTATTCACGATCCAACACGAACCAAAACAGCCGCATGTTCGTGTCGTTTCGTGTGATTTCGTGGATAAATGTCTTTCGTTCTCTGGGCCATCTCTCTGTGCTTCGATTTAATTTGATTTCAATTTGAGGAGTAATTCGATGCGTAGAAGTTTGCGTGTTAGTCTGTGCGCCCTGTCACTACTGCTAATCCAACTGCCCGTGTTCGCGTGGGATGATACGGGGCACATGCTGGTCTCGACGATTGCGTATGGCCGGTTGAATCCGACGGCGAAGGCGCGCGTCGATGCATTGACCAAGACGATTCGCTTCTGCGGTAAGAGTTATGACGGCGTGACGGTGGCGGTCTGGATGGACGACATCAAGGCGGATTCGATGCATGACGACATGCGCGTGTGGCACTACACCGATTATCCTTTCTTCGATGGTGTGCCCGTCGATCCTAATATAAAACCGGATGCGGAGAACGCGGTCGCGCGCATCAAGTGGGCGATGGATGAGTTGCGTAAGGGCACGGGGTCGGACAAGCACGATGCTGAATTGCTCGGCTACTTGTTCCATCTCGTCGGCGACATACATCAGCCGTTGCATGCCACAACGCGCGTCACGGCGAAGAATCCGAAGGGCGACGCAGGCGGCAACAGTTTCAAACTCGCGGGCGTGCCCGATAATCTGCATTGGTACTGGGACGCGGCGGCCGGCGCGTTCAATTTCTGGTCGCCGCAGCGCCCGCTCGACGCGCGCGACCGTGCCCGGCTGGAAGAGTTTGCCCGCGCATTGATGACGGAGTTTCCGGCGGCGAAGGACGCGGCGGCGCAGGGTTTGAACCCGGAGAAATGGGCGCAGGAGAGTCACCTGTTGGCCGCGACGTTTGTGTATAACTTGCCGGAGAATGCGCCGCCCCCCGACGAGTACAACAAGAAGGCGCGGGCTATCGCGCGCCAACGCCTCGCGCTGGCGGGCTACCGGCTGGCAAACGCGCTGAACGAACTGTTTCCCGCTGGCGCGTGAGCTTGGCCGGGTCTCGTGCAGCCGCGCAGCATTGCAGACGGGAGGATAAAGTTGATGACAACTTATCGCCGCCGAGTATATTGGCTGGCGTGCATGCTGCTGCTCGCGGCCGGCGCGGCACAGGCGCAGGCCCCGCCCACCATCCAACTCTTCATGCCGGACGGCAGCTTGCCCGCGCGCAATATGCGCTTGATGCTGACGCGCGATGATGGGCGCGTCGAGACCGTGTTCACCGACACGAAGGGTAAGTTTCTGGTGACGGGCGATCTGATCCGCGAGGCCGATTACACCGTCACAATCGAAAGCGACGGCCGCACCTACGACACCACCGTCGCCACCTTTCGCATCATCCGCAACACGCCCGTCTATACGCCCGTCTTCCTCCGCCCATTCACCGGACACACGCAGCCGCCACCCGGCGTCGTTGACGCGGCCACGCTCGACGCAGACGTGCCGGCCGCGGCCCGCGCCGCTTACGAGCAAGCAATGAAGGCGGTCGGGCAGGAACAGACGGAAGCGGCCGTCGCCGCTTTCCGCCGCGCACTCGAACTCGACCCGCGCTACCTGCGTGCGCTCAATGACCTCGGCGTGTTCTACCTGCAACTCGGCCAACTCGATGAAGCCGCCGCGACCTTGCACAAAGCCGTCAAGCTCAACAAGCGATTTCTCTACCCGCGCCTCAACTTGGGGCTGGTGCTTAACCGGCAAGGCAAATACAAAGAGGCCGCAGCATTACTCGGCTCGTTGCAGAAGGAAGAGCCGCCACTCGCCCGCGCCCGCTTGCCCTATGCCGAGGCTTTGTTCGGTGTCGGGCGATTAGCGGAAGCTAAGAAACTGCTCACGGACATACTGGCTGATCCAACGCTGGCTCGCGGGGCACAGGCCGAAGCCAATTTCCGGCTCGGCGCGGTGTGCAACCGGGAAGAGCATTTCGCTGAAGCCGCCGCCGCGTTGGCGAAGTCAGTGGCGCTTGACCCGAACGCGCCGGCCGCACATTTGCAACTTGGCGGCGCGCTCATGCAATTGAAGCGGCCGGCCGAAGCCGAGCGCGAGTTGCTGCGGGCTTACGAGTTGGGCGGACGCGGCGTGGGGGCAGCGCAACTGCTGTTGGGCCAACTTTATTTCATGCAGGCGAAGTACGAGCAAGCGATGCGTGCCTTCGAGTTGTACTTGAAAGACGTGCCGGACGCACCGAACGCCGTGCAAATCAAAAGCACTGTCGAGCAGATCAGGGCGGCGTTAGTGAAGAAGTGAAAGGCGGCGGATTGTCGGCGGCGG
>JANMAD010000470.1:0-3953 GCA_031359515.1 Acidobacteriota bacterium
AGTGAGAACAGTTCTTGACTGATCTCTAACCTCTGACCTCTGACCTCTATTTCTCCGGTGTCCACTCCCAAACGTTCTCGTACTCTTTCCGCTCCAACCTGCGCTTCATGTCCTTAACGAACGTGATCTGCACGAGCGGCACAACCGTTTCGTCCACCTGCTGCTTGCGCTCGAATTGGAGCATGTCGTAATAGACGCAGCGCGTGCGCGCCGGATACTCGCGGCAGACGTTCGGGCGCACATGATAGATCGTGCAACCGCGTGACTGCGGATCGAGAAACTTACACGCTTTCCCAAAGATCGGATCAGCCTTGCGGCGCAGCACACGCTCGTCCTGCCACAGCGTCGTGAAGCGACGCTCCGCCACCTCGTAGCTCAGGTCGAAGTGCCGCGCCAGCCGTTTAATGTCGCGCTTCGTCACCTGCACGCGATCATAGATCGAACAGCAGAAGGCCGGACATTTCGTGCAGTCGTAACGCACGCGCGGCTGATCATCCGTGATCGTTTTTCCCATAACTTAAACACAGTGAAGAGTGCCGAGTGCCAAGTGACAAGCAAGAACTTCTTCTTAACTCGTCACTTGTCACTCGTCACTCATCACTGCTTTTCTCACCTTCTTTCCGATTTTTCATATTCCGACAGCAGCAGATTCATCAACTCGCCGCGCCGGTCGTAGAGCCGTTTCAACGCGCGCGGCTCGTGGCGGGCGAGCGCGTAAGCCGTAACGACGGGCAGCGCGATGGTCGTGTCAACATAGCACACGACGGCGTCGGGCAGACGATCAGGATCGACCTTGCCCCACGAGACTGCCTCGCCGGGTGTTGCCCCGCTTAACCCGCCGGTGTCCGGCCGCGCGTCTGTCACCTGCAAAAAGTAATCGTGCCCGCGCTCGTCTATGCCAAGCACTTCCTGTATCTGCGGCTCGGTCTGCAACATGAAGTTTTTGGGCGAGCCGCCGCCGAGAATAAAGACGGCCGATTTGCCGCCGTGCTTCTTGCCCTTATCGCCGCGCCCATGAATCGCGCCGCGCTTGGCGGCGAGGACGATTGCAGCCGTCTCGTTCACGTCGAGCGACGGATCGAACGCTAATTTGTTGCCTTGCAACGCCATCGCCGCGACGTTCATGCCGATGGACGAATCGCCCGGTGAAGAGGTGTAGAGCGGGACGCCGAACTCGTATGCGGCGGCCAAGAGCGACTTATTCTCTAAGCCTAACTGGCGCTCGCGCTCGCGCACGTACTTGCCGCACAGGTAATGAAACTCGGCCGTGGACATCGGCCGCTGAAACTCCGGCCCGGCGATGATCTGGCGGAAGAAAGCGTCGGTGTCGAGCAGCACCGAGTAGTCGAAGAAGATGTCATAGATGCGCACGACCTCTTCCGCGCGCAGCACGATGTCGGAGGTTTGCGCGCTGCCCTGATGGAGTGCGAGACCGATGCCGAAGTGCGTATCGTGATACAGGTTCGCGCCGGTCGTGATGATCCAATCGACGAAGCCGGCGCGCATGAGCGGGATGAGCGCGGAGATGCCGAGACCGGCGGGCGTGAGCGCGCCCGTGATGGACAAACCGACTGTCACGTCCGGCTCAAGCATCTTCTGCGCGAACAACTGGCACGCCTCGCGCAGCCGCCCCGCGTTGTACGCCAGAAACGTCTCGTCAACTAAATCCGCGAGTGCCTCAGCGCCTGTGATCGCCTTTGGATCGATCCGCCGCCCCGATAAGAACTTGCTCCGCTTTTTCGCCATGCTCTCCCCTAAATTGAAACTTATGAGATTAGGACACAACCCGGAAATGATTCACGAAAGCACACGAACAAACACGAAGCAAGGCCGGAGAGTTTCGTCTTTTGTTTCGTGTTCTGTTTCGTGTGCTTTCGTGGCGCAGCTTTTTGCTTCTGTCCCAATCTCATCAGCACTGCGTTAGTTAAAAGATCAGTCGCAACAACGCACACACAAACGAGATCAGCATTAGCCGTGTCCGCAGCTTTGCCGTGCGCGGTTTCCGTGGATCAATCAGCAGGGCCATGCCCATTGCGCTAAACTGCGCGCAGCCCAGCCATTCACCGCGGAGTAGAAGGACTAAAGCGTAAGCGAGCGAGATGATGCCCACTATTATTCTGAAAGTACTCATGTCGCCCTCCGTGCGGCTGTAACATCTTCATCTGCATCTTCTGCGCCTGCTTTATCGGCCGTACGACGCAGGCGCAGGCGACTGATCTTGCGCTCGTCTGCTTCCAACACTTCCACGTCGAGACCATGAAACGAGAGATGCGCGCCGGGGCGCGGGACGTAGCCAAGCTCGTTGATGACGAGACCGGAGATAGTCGTCACATCTTCATCTTCTATGTCGAAGTCGAAGAGCCGCTCGATCTTGTCCACCTCGGTTGAGCCAAGCACATCGTAATAGCCCGCAGCGCCTTCGACGATCTCGATAACCTCATCCTGTCCTGTGTCCTCGTCCTCGATCTCGCCGACGATCTCTTCAAGTATATCCTCGACCGTCACCAGCCCCGCGACGCCGCCGTACTCGTCAATTACCATCGCCAGTTGCACGTGCGCCTTCTGCATCTCCGCGAGCAGTTCGGCCACGGACTTCGTGGAGGGGATGAAATGGGCGGGGCGCAGGAGCGCCGCGATTGGCTCGCTGTCGCGCCCGTCGCACCAGCATTGCAGCAGATCGCGCACGTAGATGATGCCCTCGATGTTGTCGATCTGTTCGCGATAGACGGGCAGGCGCGAGTATTTCGATTCGACCACCACGTCGCGCGCCTCGCGCACCGTCGCCGTGTGCGGCAAGGCGACGATCTCCGTGCGCGGCGTCATCACCTCATTGACGCGCGTGTCGCCAAACTCGATGATCGAATGGATCAGTTGGCCCTCTTCCTCTTCGATGATGCCTTCTTCTTCGGCCACATCGATCAGGGCTTGGATGTCGTCGCCGCTCGCGTCCTCTTCCTCTTGCGCCGCGCCCGTCTCCGTTGGTTGATCGCCGGCACGACGCGGGCGGTCGAACGACTTGTGCCACGTGAACGCAAGCAGCGAGAGCGGGCGATAGACCGGACGCAGCAGCGGCAAGAGCCGCATGAGCGTCCCTTCAGGCCGGCGCGACACGATGAGGCGCGGCAATAACTGCCGGAACAAGCCAGCGATGGCCAGCCCCGCGCCGGCAGCGATGAGCAGAAAGCGCGCATGCGAGAACCACGCATGCGCCGTCAGCCATTCATAAGTGAGCGAGGTGACGAGTACGGTAATCGCGACCAGCAGGATTTGGATCGCCACCGAGAGCGTGAAGCGAAAGCGCGTGCGGCTGTCCAGAATCTCGTCGAGGAACGTGAGCGCACCCGTTGGCTGCTCATCCGCATCGGCGATCAAACGCCGCAACCCCACATCGCTCAACTCGCCGAACGCCATGTCAATCATGGCCAGAAACGTCAGCGCGACGAGCAGCAGACACGTGATGACTATCTCGATTTGCATAAAAGAAGCTGTTAGCTATTAGCTGTTAGCTTTCAGCAAAGACCCACTTCACTAATCTCAAACCTTACGCCGCAGCGAGAACGACGCCGCGACCGTTTTAAGCTAATCGCTAATCGCTAACAGCTAACAGCTAACAGCTATTATATTCCAAGCCGCCGCCGCAGGCGCAGTTCAAGCGCGTTCATTTCGCCAGCGTCGGTCTCATGATCATAACCACATAGATGCAAGAGACCATGCAAAATGAGTTGCGCGATCTCTTCGTCCAACGTCAGCCCGAGCGCGCTGGCCTGTCGCTCTGCCTGCTCAACCGAGATGACCACATCGCCCAACGTCGCGCCCGCCTGTCTTTCAAACTCGTCTTGTCCTGCCGGAAACGACAGCACATCCGTCGTCCCCCGCTTCCCGCGCCAACGCCGGTTCAGTTCGCGCATCGCACGGTCTGAGACAAACGCGACGGTCACGCCCGCGCCATTAGC
>JANMAD010000524.1:0-8442 GCA_031359515.1 Acidobacteriota bacterium
TCGCCGCCCGCGAGTTTGATGATGTCCATCGTCGCCATCGCTAACCCTGCGCCGTTGACCATGCAGGCGATGTTGCCGTCGAGTTTGATGTAGTTGAGATCGAATTTCGACGCTTCGATCTCAAGCGGTTCTTCTTCGTTGAGATCGCGCAGGGCGGGAAAGTCTTTGTGCCGGAACATCGCGTTGTCGTCGAAGGTCACTTTCGCATCGAGCGCGATCAGGCGTTTGTCTTTCGTCAAGAGGAACGGGTTGATCTCGAACAAAGAGGCGTCGCTCTGTTCGTAAGCCGTGTAGAGCGCCTGCATGAACTTCGCTGCCTGTCCGATCAACTCGGCGGGCAGACCAAGCCCGAACGCGAGTTTGCGCGCTTGAAACGGCCGGAAGCCGACGGCCGGATCAATCACTTCCTTCATGATCTTTTCGGGCGAATGCTCCGCGACCTCTTCGATGTCCATGCCGCCCGCCGACGAAGCCATAAAGACGGGCCGCCCCATCACGCGATCCAGCACGATGCCGAGATAGAACTCCTTATCCATCGGCAAGCCCTCTTCGACGAGCAGCACGCGCACCTCACGCCCTTCCGGCCCCGTCTGATGCGTGACGAGCGTCATGCCGAGCATCCCCTGCGCGATCTCGCGCGCCTCCTCCGGCGACTTGGCGAGTTTCACGCCGCCGCCCTTACCGCGCCCGCCCGCGTGGATTTGCGCTTTGACGACAACCACGTCCGTGCCCAATTCTTGCGCCGCATTAAATGCCTCTTCCGGCGTATGCGCTACGATGCCACGTGGCACGGCCACATTGTACTTGCGCAACAGTTCCTTGCCCTGATACTCGTGAATCTTCATCGCATCGATCCTCGCGCGCGTTTGATCAAATCAACCGCGCTCAGTTCTGTTAACTTTGGTGTGGAACGCGGTCGAAGTGTAGCCGCACGGCGTGCGCGACTGCAAGCTGACGGCTAGTTCACGGCCGCACGCACCGAGAGAAAAGCCGTTCATCACATTTTTCGTCGCTACATAGAAACAGCCCGCGCTCTGGGTTAAACTTTGCCTTCGCTCGCACCGTATAGTTGAACGGCTCTGCGCCCGCTGCGTGATCTCTGCGTCTCTACGGTAAAATTCTTCAGTAGTAGGAGTCAGTCAACTTGCGGAGGCACGAACATTGAGCGAGGTAATCGTCTCGACACTCGCAAACTTGCAGAACGAGGTGCGCTATGGCGCGGGGCACACGCTCATCACGGACGAGCCGTCGAGCGCGGGCGGCGACGATGCCGGCCCCGATCCGTACACGCTGCTGCTCGCCGCGCTCGGCAGTTGCATCTCGATGACCGTCACGCTCTATGCGCGGCACAAAAGTTGGCCGCTGACGCGCGTTACGGTGCGGCTGCGGCAACAGCGCATACACGCGCGCGACTGCGCCGAGTGTCAGACCGCCACCGACACCTACATTCAGCGCATTGAGCGCGCCGTCACGTTCGCCGGCGATTTGACCGATAAGCAGCGCGCACGCTTGCAAGAGATCGCGCACAAGTGTCCGGTGCATAAGACGCTGACCAGCGAGATCGTCATCGCCGAACTTATGGATTGATGCGCGGAAACTTATCCTTCACAGGATACGTAGAAAGACAGTTACGATAGAGAACCCCAACAACAAACAGCCGCGCTATAAGGGCGCGGACTGAACTTTCGGCATTAACATTTGCGCACGTCGCATTACCTCTTCAATGGAGCAACAGATGAATAAAATCTTTAAGTCAGCCGCAGTCTTTGCGCTCGCGCTGGCCGTCAACGTTAGTACAACGCTGGGGCAGACGGGCGGGCACGGCCTCGATCTGGCCAACCTCGACCCGAACACCAAACCTTGTCAAAACTTCTACCAGTACGCCAACGGCGGCTGGCTCGCGCATAACCCGATCCCGGCCGCCTTCCCCTCTTGGGGCATCGCCAACGAATTGTCTGAGCGCAACCGCGACACGGTGCATCAGATTCTCGAAGACGCCGCCAAGAACACGAGCGCGGCGAAGGGCAGCAACGAACAGAAGGTCGGCGACTACTACGCGAGTTGCATGGCCGAAGATAAGATCGAGGCGGCGGGCGCGAAGCCTTTGGCCGATGAGTTTACGCGCATTGCGGGCGTTAAAGATCAGCGCAGCATGCTCGCCGAGGTCGCGCGCCTGCACACGATGGGCATCAACGTATTGTTCGGCGACGGCTCGCAGCAGGACGCCAAGAACAGCGCGGAGGTCATCGAGAGCCTCGGTCAGGGCGGGCTGGGGCTGCCCAACCGCGACTACTATTTCAAGGACGACGCACGGTCGAAGATGATCCGCGCCGAGTACCTCAAGCACGTCGCCAACATGTTCGTGCTGCTTGGCGACGACGCGACGAAGGCCGCGGCCGAAGCGCAGACGGTGATGAACATCGAGACGAAGTTGGCCGAGTCCTCTTCGACGCCCGTCGAGCTACGCGATGTGCCGGCCAACACGCACCGGATGACGTTGGCGCAGGTGCAAGCGCTGACGCCGCACTTCATGTGGGCCGACTACTTCAAACAGATCGGGCTGACGCGCAAGACTGACATTGATGTCAATCAGCCAAAATTCTTTCAAGGCTTGGATCAGCAGTTGACGGCCGTTTCGCTGCCGGACTGGCAGACCTACTTGCGCTGGCAAGTGATCCACAGCACGGCGGGTGGTCTGTCGTCGAAGTTCGTGGATGAGAACTTCAACTTCAGCGGGCGCGTCCTGCAAGGCACGAAGGAGAACCTACCGCGCTGGAAGCGTTGCGTGGCGGCGACCGACCGCGCGCTCGGCGAGGCGCTCGGCGAGGTCTACGTCAAGAAAGCCTTCCCGCCCGAAGCGAAGGCGCGGGCACTGACGATGGTGAAGAATTTGGAAGCGGCGTTGAAAGATGATCTCGGCACGCTCCCGTGGATGAGCGACGCGACACGCAAGCAAGCGCTGTTGAAGCTCGACACCTTCATCAACAAGATCGGCTACCCCGACAAGTGGCGCGACTACTCGAAGTTGGAAATCTCGCGCGCCTCCTACATCCAGAACCGGCTGCACGCCAGCATGTTCGAGAACACGCGCGACCTGAACAAGATCGGCCAGCCCGTGGACAAGGCCGAGTGGGGCATGACGCCACCGACCGTCAATGCTTACTACAACCCGCAGATCAACGAGATCGTCTTCCACGCCGGCATTCTGCAACCGCCGTTCTTCGATGCGCTGGCCGACGATGCGATCAACTACGGCGCGATGGGATCAGTCATCGGGCACGAGATGACGCACGGCTTCGATGATCAGGGCCGCCAGTTCGACGCCTCCGGCAACTTGAAGGACTGGTGGACGGAGACTGACCGCAAGAACTTCGACCAACGCGCCGCCTGCGTCATACAGCAGTTCGATAGCTTCGAGGTCGAGCCGGGTCTGCATGAGAACGGCAAACTCGTGGTCGGCGAATCAATCGCGGACTTGGGCGGGCTGCTCGTCGCCTACGCGGCTTATCAGAAGTCGCTCGAAGGCAAGCCGCGCCCGGCCAACATTGACGGCTTCACGCCGGAGCAGCGTTTCTTCCTCGCTTACGCGCGTGGCTGGTCAACGCAAGCGCGGCCCGAGTTCGAGCGTTTGCTGGCCACCGTCGATCCGCACCCACTGCCGCGCTTCCGCGTCAACGGCCCGCTCTCCAACCTGCCGCAGTTCGCGCAAGCCTTCAACTGTCAGGCCGGCGACGCGATGGTGCGCCCGGAGAACGAACGTTGCCAGATTTGGTAACCGATGGCGCGCATGCATGAGTGAGCCGCCGCAAAACGAAAGGGCTTGCAACACGAAAGTTGCAAGCCCTTTTTATTCGGGATGACAGGATTTGAACCTGCGACCACTTCCACCCCAAGGAAGCGCGCTACCAGGCTGCGCCACATCCCGTTAAGCGACTCTGAAAGTATCGCCCGCTAAATTATTTGTCAAATCGCGGGCGCGGCGACCGACCACAACTCGGGCAGGCTATTTTTTCTGCTTGTTCAGCCGGGCTTCGCTTGTGTCGAGCAGTGAGATTAGCTCGCGCATCTGTTCACCCAGGCGGCGCAGGGCGGCGCGGCGTTCGTCGGTGAGCGGGACGGTTGGTTCAGTCGGGGGCAACTCCTGATCGCTCGCGTAGACGGGCGGCGCTGGGTGCGCGGCTTGCGGTATTGGTGCGGGCGGAGACGGCTCGCGCGCTTCGTTGGCGTTGATGTTGGCGGCGGTCATGTCGGGCGTGACGACTTTGAATTTGCTCGCGCCGCGCAGATCGTTATGCAGTTTCTTCTTTGCGCCGGCGATGGTGTACTGGTCTTCGTAGAGCAGTTCCTTGATGCGCAAGACCATCTCCACGTCGCGCTTGCGATAGGTGCGTTGCCCGGCGCGGTTCTTCTGCGGCGCGAGCATCGGAAATTCCGATTCCCAATAGCGCAGCACGTGCGCTTGCACGCCACTGATGTCGCACACTTCGCCGATCTTGAAGAAGAGTTTTTCCGGAATGTAGACGGCGGCTGGATTCATACTGCGGACGACCTTCTTCGTGGCTTGAGTTGACGGAATAATTGCAGCCGGTCGTTTGTGTGCCGTCATCACGTGACCGCGCGCCGACCTCACGCTGTCGCCATGTTACTCACGCAGTCAAAGCCTGTCAATCATCCTGGCGCGGGAATTAAACAGACGACGGGCCGACACTTGCGCTCGTTGGCTTGAAGTCTTTTCTGAGGCGATGATATGCGCGCCGAAGCCTTAGCGTGGCGCGATACGGATGAGCCGGCTGACGGGATCGAAAGTCAGGCGGAAGGGACGAAGCGCGTCGCGCCCCAGAATGACGGGCGCATCGGCGGCCGCGCCGAAGAGTAGGTCGGTCGGGATGCGATGCAAGACCAACTCACCGATCTGGACTGTAACGGGCGCGATTCTTCGCGCCGCGACGTGCCCGCGGCCGAGGTCGCGCACGCCCGCGCGCTCGTGCCCCGCGTCCGGGCCGACGCCGAACGAGCGCGCCGCCGTTTCGTCTATTGCGAGACCGAAATTCGAGCCGGTGTCGAGCAGTGCGCGCCGGCCATTGTCGAGCCGGACGAAGGGGCGGCGGCCCGCGCCATCCGCGAGCCATTGCACGATTGTGCCGTCCACCGGCGCATCGTTCGCGCGCAACGGTGACACGCGCGGATCGAAAGCACTGACTAAGCCCGCCGGCAGGTCAATCGTATAACCGAGCGGATAGAAACTTTCGGTCGGGTCAAGCACGCCATCGAGATCGGGCGGCAGAGAGTCTGTGACTAACACTGTGCCGCGCCCCGGCAGTTGATTGTTCGCTTCGCCGAGCGCGAGGCTGCGGATCATAGCCTCGCGCCCCGTCCCACCTTCCGCGCCGCTCAAGCCGCTGATTGATATTGACCGGCTGCCGTTGAAGCTCACATTCGCGGCCTGCGCAACTCGTCGCGAGATAATGTTTGTGCCCGCGCCCGTATCGAGCGCGCAAACGTAAGGCCCCGTGCCATTGATCCATGCGCGGACGATTAACCCGCGCCCCTGTTCTTCCCGAAAGCGCACGGGCGCAGGCAGTGTGCGCACGCCAACGTCGGGCTGTTGTCTGCGCGCGGTCTTCGTACCACGCACAGACGAAGGGGCAGTCGCCATAATGGCGACTGCCCCGAACGTGATTGCTAGAGCGATCAAGATAGCTGAAGCTTTTTGTGCCACTGCCGTCCGCACGCTCCGTTGCATGATATGTATCCGGCCGCGGCAGCTTATCTGCGGTTACGGTTGCGAATCTTGTAGGTGTAGAGCGCGCCGCCTGCGCCGCCGCCTAACGCACCAATCGCCGCCCCCTTCTTGCCACCGATCAGACCGCCGAGCAACGCGCCGCCGCCTGCGCCCATCGCCACGGTCAGCTTGTCGCGATGCTTCTGCCAGAAGCTACGGCTGCGCGGCTGATAGTCGTAATAAGCCCGCCGCGAACTGCGGACAGTGCGTGTGCGCACCGGCGCGTTGCGATAGACAAGGCGCGAGGCAGTCGGCACTTCACGCACAATCGTGGTGTGGGCTGAAGTCGCGCCGTTACGCGCGGCGTTGAAGCCATCAGTGAAGCCAGCACGATAGTCGGCCGACAGATTCTGATCGTTTGCCGTATTGAGCGCCACTTGTTCATTGTCGTAACGAGCATCCGTTGCGTTCGGCTGTGCCGCATCTTGCCTCGTCAGTTGCTGCGCAGCGACCGGGGTGTTGGTGTCCACAGTGCGCCGATTGTTTACGAGACCAACCACGGTGCCGCCAAGCAGTGCCGCCGAGAGTCCAACCGCTAAAATTTTGCCATTCATTGTCATGGTGTCAGCTTCTCCTTCAATTCGCCAGATTCTATCAATCAAGCCTGCCTTTAAACTTAGCAACTCGTGTTCCTTAACGGACGTATCACGTAGCGTTCTGCCGTATTTATATTCCCAAGTGATATTTTTAAGGGCATTCAACGTACGCGGTGGCAAATCATAACGAGATTGCAACACAACATTGGGCGCGATATTTTCCGACGTTGCACGATGCTGCACGATATGGATTATGCGCGACACTATCTGCTCAACGATACGATGCTTTGATAAAGCTATCCACGAAGGCACACGAAACAACACGAACCAAAACAGACTGCTCTTCTTGTTGTTTCGTGTGCATTCGTGGATAAATGCTCTTTGCTCGCTGTCTCAATCTTTCGTGGGTTGATTAAGCGCTGCCCCTATAGAAGCAATCTGCCTACAGGTATTCTTCGGCATGCCTGCGCGTAGCGTGCGCGTAACGAACATACTGTTCGTCGGCTTTTCAAACGTCAACTGTATCTCTCCGCTCTGTTGTCGCACGGCGCGTTGGACGCTCTCTGCGAGCGCGGGCTATAATCCGCCGTCGTTCACACATCGTCACTTGCCGGAGGTTCACTGCAACCCGTGTCCACAGCTTCGACCGCTTTCCATCTGGCCGCACGCTTGGAGCGGGTCGGCTTCTCCGACATCGTGCAAATTCGCAACCGCGTGATGGAGTTGCGCGCTACGGGCGCGAACGTCTATCAATTCGAAGGTGGCGAGCCGTTCCTGACCACGCCTGAGCACATTAAGGAGGCGATGCGCCGCGCGCTCGCCGAGAACAAGACGCGCTATGCGCCCTCGTCCGGCATCGCGGAACTGCGCGCCGCTATCGCGACGAAAGCGCGCGAGCGCAATTTGCTGCCGACCGCGCCCGAAGATGTGGTCGTGCTGAACGGTGGTATGCAAGGACTCTTCGGCTCGTTTCAGACAGTCGTCAATCCCGGCGACGAAGTGCTGCTCTTCTCACCTTATTGGACACCGATTAAAGATTTGATCGCGAACTGCGAAGCGCACGCTGTCCTCGTCTCAACCGACGAAGCCCGCGCCGCCGGTTTCGCGCCTACGCTCGCGCGCCATCTGACCGCTAAGACGCGCGCCCTCTACTACAACACGCCGCAGAACCCGACCGGCGCAGTCTTCACGCGCGCGGAGGCCGAAGCGGTCGCCGCATTTGTGCGCGAGCATGATCTGATCATCATCGCGGATGAAGCTTACGAAGACCTTGTGTACGAAGGCGAGCATGTCTCCATCGCCGCGCTCCCCGGCATGTACGAGCGCACGATCACCTGCTACACGCTCTCGAAATCTTACGCGATGACCGGCTGGCGCATCGGCTATGCCATCGCACCCGAACCGTGGATGACGGGTCTGCGCAAGACCCTGCTCTATTCCACCAACGGCGTCTCCACGCCGACGCAATGGGCCGCGCTCGCCGCCCTCAACACGCCCGCAGATTTTTTCGCCGACACACGCGCCGCCTACGCCGCGCGCCGCGACCTGCTCGTCGCCGGTCTGAATGAAGTGGGTCTAACGTGCGCCATGCCCCCCGGCGCGTTCTATGCTTTTCCGGATACGACCAGCATCCACCCGGACAGTCGCACGGCGGCCGAACTCTTGCTCGAACGCGCGCAAGTCGCCACCGTGCCCGGTCGCGTCTTCGGCCCGCACGGCGAAAGCCATCTGCGTTTCTCCTTCTCCACCTCGCTTGAGACGATCCAAGCCGGTCTCGACTCGATGCGCCGCCAACTCTGACAAACTGCAAGGACGAAGGCTATCGCACACGACGAGTTCGCGTTCATCAAGCACATACGCCAGCGCGCCCAACAACACAACGACGCGCTCATAGCTGCCCCCTCATCCTTCATCCTTCATCCTTCATCCTTACTCACTGGCATCGGCGACGACGCAGCCCTGATCACCCAACGCACCGGCCGCAACACGGTCATCACCGCCGATCTACTCGTCGAAGACATAGACTTTCGCCGCGCATACACGCCCGCAACTTCATTGGGACATAAAGCCCTGGCCGTCTCGCTCTCCGACATCGCCGCGATGGGCGCGCGTCCGCGTTGGGCG
>JANMAD010000535.1:0-1550 GCA_031359515.1 Acidobacteriota bacterium
GCTTAATCCGCTCGGCGTGCCATCGCGTATGAACGTCGGTCAGATTCTGGAGACTCACCTCGGCTGGGCGGCGCGCGTGCTAGGCGTACACTTTGCGACGCCCGTGTTTGACGGCGCGACCGAGCCGGAGATCAAGCAGAAGATTCGTGAAGCGAGCGCAAGTCTGCGCGAGCAGGGCTTGCCGGAGATCGTCAACGAGACCGGCAAGACGATCCTGTACGACGGGATCAACGGCGAGCCGTTCGAGCAGAAGGTGACCATCGGTTACATCTACATGCTCAAGCTCTCGCATCTCGTGGACGATAAGATTCACGCACGCTCAATCGGGCCGTACAGCTTGATCACGCAGCAACCGTTGGGCGGCAAGGCGCAGTTCGGCGGCCAACGCTTCGGCGAAATGGAAGTGTGGGCGCTCGAAGCTTACGGCGCGGCGCACATCCTGCAAGAGTTGTTGACCGCGAAATCGGACGACGTGGCCGGGCGCTCGAAGATTTACGAGGCCATCGTCAAGGGCGAAGCGGACTTCAATCCGGGCGTGCCCGAATCGTTCAACGTGCTAGTGCGCGAATTGCAATCGCTCTGCTTAGACGTGGAGTTAATCGACAAGAACGCGCCGCGGCCCGATGAGTCGAGTGACGGCGTGGGCAAGCCGGTCGTCGCACTGCTCGGCGGCAGCATAGAGTAAGTCGAAAGTCTAACGGCCAAAGTCCAACGTCAGGCAATGCCGCCGGCTTGGACTTTGGCCATCGGGCAAGGTATCGGTTTTCGACGGAGATAAAAAACGTGTTTCGATTCCAGCAAGAGAAGACGCAACTCGCACCTAATTTTGAAGCGATCCGCATCAGCCTCGCCTCGCCCGAAAAGATCAGACAGTGGTCGCACGGCGAGGTGACGAAACCGGAGACGATCAACTATCGCACATTCAAGCCGGAGCGCGACGGGCTGTTCTGCGCCCGCATCTTCGGCCCCGTGACCGACTGGGAATGTCTGTGCGGCAAGTACAAACGCATGAAGCATCGCGGCGTCATCTGCGACAAGTGCGGTGTCGAGGTGACGCAGGCGAAGGTGCGGCGCGAACGGCTTGGGCACATCGAACTGGCCAGCCCTTGCTCGCACGTCTGGTTCTTCAAGGGCTTGCCGTCGCGCATCGGCCATCTGCTCGACATTCCACTGCGCGAATTGGAGAAGGTGCTTTATTTCGAGTCGTACATCGTCATCGATCCGGGCGACGCGCCGGTTAAAGAGCGCGAGTTGCTGACCGACGAGCGTTACCGCGAGTTGGCGCGCGACTTCCCCGGCGTGTTCGTGGCGAAGATGGGCGCGGAGGCGATCAAAGAGCTGTTGATGTTGGTCAAGATCGAAGAGCTTTCGGTTGAGCTGCGTGCGCGGATGAAGGAAGAGACTTCGCAGCAGAAGAAGCTGAAGTTCTCGAAACGGCTCAAGGTTGTCACCTCGTTCATGAAGTCGGGTAATCAGCCCAACTGGATGATCCTCGACGTGATCCCGGTCATCCCGCCGGAGCTTCGCCCGCTGGTGCCGCTCGATGGCGG
>JANMAD010000565.1:0-2627 GCA_031359515.1 Acidobacteriota bacterium
GTTGAGCGCGGGGCGATTCAGGTGGACGAGTTTTGCCGCACGGGCGAGCCGAACGTCTTTGCCATCGGCGACGTGATCCCGACGCCGTGGCTCGCGCACCTCGCGTCGAAAGAAGGCATCCTTGCGGTTGAGCAGATCGCGGGACAGAAGCCGCGCCCGATCAATATGCGCCACGTGCCGTCGTGTACTTACTGCGACCCGGAAGTCGCGTCAGTTGGTTTGACCGAAGCGGCGGCGAAGAAGGAAGGCTACGACGTGCGTGTCGGCAAATTCCCGTTCTCCGCGTCGGGCAAGGCGCGCATACTTGGCGAAGAAGAGGGCTTCGTCAAGGTCATCAGCGAAGCGAAGTATGATGAGTTGTTGGGCGTGCATATCATCGGCCCGCACGCGACCGAGTTGATCGCCGAAGCGTGTGTCGCGCTGCAACTCGAATCCACCGCCGAAGAGTTGGGGCGCACGATCTTCGCGCACCCGACCATCTCCGAGTCCGTGATGGAAGCGGCTGAAGGCGTGCATGGGTTGACGATTCACATATAGCTATTAGCGATTAGCTATTAGCCGTTAGCCAGAGACAGAAAGCTAATCGCTAATCGCTAACAGCTTCTCACTATGAAAACTGAGACGAAACGAAAACAAACCCGCAACGCGAAGCAAGCGCAAGACGGGAACGGCGCTCAAATGAACGGCACGTGGCAAGTGCCGGCGGAGGACGCGCCTTGTCAAACGGAGACGACGCTCACGCCCGCGCAGATGCTTGAGTTGTATCGGCATCTGATGTTGACACGGCTGGTCGAAGAGAAACTCGTCAACCTGTACCGGCAGACGAAGGTGGTCGGCGGCGTGTTCCGCTCGCTGGGGCAAGAGGCGACGGCCGTGGGCACAGCTTACGCGCTTGCGCCGCAGGATTTCATCGCGCCTTTGATTCGCGACCTCGGCGCGGTGCTGGTGAAGGGCATTCGCCCGCGCGAGATTTTCGCGCAGTACATGGCGAAGGCGTGGGGGCCGTCGGGCGGGCGCGATCTGAACATACACTTCGGTGATCTGTCGAAAGGTTTCATCGGCCCGATCTCGCATCTCGGCGACATGATCCCTGTCATGACCGGCATCGCGCTCGCCGGCCGCATGCAGGGGAAGAACCTCGTCGCGGTCGCCTACATCGGCGACGGCGGCATGAGCACCGGCGCGTTCCACGAAGGGCTGAACTTCGCCGCCGTCCAACGCCTGCCCGTCATCGTCATCGCCGAATACAACTACTACGCCTACTCGACACCGACGCGCTTGCAGACCGCCGTCGAGAATCTGGCCGACAAAGCGGCCGGCTACAATATTCCGGGCCACATCGTTGACGGCAACGACATCATCGCGTGTTATGAGGTGACGAAGGCGGCGGCCGAGTTTGCGCGACAGGGCGGCGGCGCGGTCTTGATCGAAGCGAAGACCTATCGCCGCAAAGGCCACGCCGAGCATGACGACCAACGCTACATCCCGGCGGGCGAACTTGAATTCTGGGAGAAGCGCGATCCCGTCACGCGCTACGAACGCCACCTGCTTGCGCAGAGCGTTGCCACGCAAGCGCAGTTGGATGAGATCGTCGCCGACGTGAAACGCGAGATTGACGAAGACGTGGCGTGGGCCGAATCCTCGCCCATGCCCGACGCGGAACAGGCGGCGCATAACGTGTTCGACAACGCAATCGTACCGCCCGCGTTTCGCCCGAAGATTTTCGGCGGCAATTAGGCGAATGGATAATCTAGAAGTGGTAGCATTTAAGTCAATAGCTTTGTGCGTAACCTTCTTGAGCTTAGGCGGATTAACCTCAGCCTTAGCTCAAGAGCGCGTGACGATCACTGATGAAGTTGTCGATATCAGCTTTGTGCCACCGGCCGGGCTTAAGCCATTGGCGAAGGAGGCTGTTCTCGCCATCTATGGCCGCAGTAACGGAGCGGTTCAACCTAAATATGCATTCGCGGATAGTAAGCAAGATGAGACGATTGCCGTAAGCACGTTTGGGACGAATGCTAATAATGTAGAGTTAGCCGAGATAAAGAAAGCGATGGAGGCTGGCGCGGAAAAGAACTATCAACATTTCGCGTGGCTAAGTCGCGGCTGGGTGACGATAAATAATCAACGGTGGGCGCGCATAAACTTCAAAGCCTTAAATGGCGAGCTAGACACCGTTAATGACATCTACGTTACGGCATGGCTTGGTAAGTATGTGATGTTTAATTTCAGTTCTGCCGTCATGCAGTATGAAAGTCATAAAGCTGCCATGGAAGCCAGTGCTAAGACCATCGCGCTTGGGTTCGTTGCCAACGCTCCATTAGACGGCAAGCCAGTAAATCATCCAGCAAAGCGTAAACCTTAATAATTTTGCAGCAACCTATGTCAACCGCAGTCAAAGAGCAGAAAACGAATCGCCCGGCGCGCGGCGGCTTGAGCACGTTTGTCGAAGCCATCCGGCAAGGCATCTGGGAAGAGATGGAGCGCGACCCGACGGTGTTCGTCATCGGCGAGGACGTGGGCGCGTATGGCGGCGCGTTCAAGGTGACGGAAGGCTTGCTTGACGAGTTCGGCGCGGAGCGGGTGATTGATACGCCGATCTCTGAGGCGGCGATTGTCGGCGCGGC
>JANMAD010000572.1:0-2055 GCA_031359515.1 Acidobacteriota bacterium
CTGCGCGCTTGCGCTGCGCCAGCACACGCCCGCAGATCAGGTTTGCGCTAGCTGCTTAATCTTTCTGTCGCCAGCCCGCTATACTGCACCCGCAAGCGCACTATGAAGAAACATCTCTACGTCTGTCTCGGCTCGAACCTCGGCGACCGCGCCGGTTATCTGCTGCTCGCCGTGCGCGGCATGCTCGCGGCGGGTTTATGCATCACGCGCCTCTCATCTATCTACGAGACTGAGCCGGTGGACTTAACCGGGCAACCGTGCTTTCTCAACATGGTCGCGGAGCTACGCGGCGAGACGCCGTTCGCGCCCGCACAGGTGCTCACGCGCCTGCTCCGCATCGAGTACGCCGTGGGCCGCCGCCGCGACGTGCCCAAGGGGCCGCGCACGATTGACCTCGACCTCCTGCTCTACGGCGACGCGCAAGCAGAGAGCGCACTGTTAACGCTGCCGCACCCGCGCCTGCACCTGCGTCGCTTCGTCCTCACGCCGCTGGCCGAACTCGCGCCCGAAGTCGAGCATCCCGTGCTCAAACAATCCATTAAACAACTTCTCGCCGTCGTGTCTGATACGACTAGCGTTCAACTGTGGCAACCATAAGCAAGGATGAAAGCAGGCGCACACGAAATTAATATTGCCGGGAGTGATCGCCTATGCTAGCCTCTGCCCATGAAACGCTTACTGCTTCGCCTCATCATTGCGCTTCTCACGTTCACCATCAGCAGCGGACTCGCTATTTTATGCGGGGCTTATAACGCGCGCGTCAGCAGAGAACAAGAAGCCAAACAGATAGAAAACGCGCGCGTTATGTCTATCTGCGCAATCCCCCAGAGCCTTGCGGCTGAGTTAAAACGTATTGACGAGCTATACAAGGAACGCTGTCGAATGCCTGACGAGAGTAAAACTGGTTGGCCGGCAGTCAGGGACTTGGAAAGGTTTACGGCTTGTAGCGATGAATGGGCCAAAGCTCGTCATGCAGCGATTGATGCAGCGCGGGAAGAACATTTGACCCGTTACTGATAACTCGTTAATTTGGCGGCCAGAAATACAGCTCAGGCTGTAATCCATCAGCCATCATCCTTGTTCTTCCCGCGTCTCTTCCCTATAATCGCGCCGCTCCCGCAAATCCGTCAGCCTGAGTTGGTGTGACCATCAATGGTTTATCTCAAACAGCAGCGGCCGGAAAAAGTGACCGTGCCCACGGTGCGCGCGTCGAAGGAACGCGGCGAGCGCTTAGTTTGCCTCACCGCTTACGACTACCCGACCGGGCGCATCGTTGATGAAGCGGGCACGGACATCATCCTCGTGGGCGATAGCTTAGGCAACGTCGTGCTGGGCTACGACACGACGGTGCCCGTCACGCTCGACGAGATGGTCGCGCACACGCGCGCCGTCCGGCGCGGCGTCACGCGCGCACTGCTCGTCGCCGACATGCCCTACGGCTCTTATCACACGGGCGCGGACGACGCCGTGCGCGCCGCGCTGCGCTTAGTGAAAGAAGGCGGCGCGGAGGCGATCAAGCTCGAAGGCGGGCGCACGCGCGTCGAGATCATCAAGCGACTCGTAGCCGAAGAGATTCCCGTCATGGGGCACATCGGGCTGACGCCGCAGTCGGTCAACAAACTTGGCGGCTTCCGCTTGCAAGGCAAGACGGCGGAAGCGGCGCATGCGCTCGTTGAAGATGCACGCGCGCTCGAAGCGGCGGGCGCGTTCGCTATTGTGCTGGAAGTCGTGCCGCGCGAGATCGCGCAACTCGTCACCGCGAGCGTGCGCATCCCGACCATCGGCATCGGCGCGGGCGAGCATTGCGACGCGCAAATCCTCGTCATCCACGACCTCGTCGGCTTCTCGTTCAGCCAGACGCGCCCGCGCTTCGTCCGCCAGTACGCAGACCTGCGCGCCGCCATGACCGACGCAATCAACCGCTTCGCCGACGTTGTGCGCGCCGGGGTCTATCCGAGCGCGCAAGAGTCTTATCCCCTACCCGCCGAAGCCGCCGCCGAGTTGCAAGCGGAACTGACGGCCGCGGGCGACGATGCGGAAGTAGGCCGCTCGTAA
>JANMAD010000586.1:0-5756 GCA_031359515.1 Acidobacteriota bacterium
GGTTTGAATAATATCGAATTGATTACTGACCGACCTCTTGAAGTGAATCTCAAAGAAATCTACGAGTGTAAAAAGAAATACCCTAAGCACGCGGTCATCGTCTCGCTGATGGTGGAATCCAAGCGCGAGGCGTGGCACGAAATCGTTAAGCGTTCACAAGATACGGGTTGCGACGGCTTTGAGCTAAACTTCGGTTGTCCGCACGGCATGAGCGAGCGCGGCATGGGTTCGGCAATGGGCCAAGTGCCCGAATATACCTGCCTGGTGACGGAATGGGTCAAAGAAGTCTCGCGGCTGCCGGTTATCGTCAAACTGACGCCCAACGTGGCCCACATCATCCCGCCGGGCCGCGCCGCCCAGAAAGGTGGGGCCGACGCGGTTTCGCTCATCAATACGATAAACTCGGTCATCGGCGTTGACCTGGACACGATGATTCCCTACCCCAACGTCAACGGCCAGGCCGCGCACGGCGGTTACTGCGGCCCGGCGGTCAAGCCCATCGCGCTCAACATGGTCAACGAACTGGCCCGTGATTCTGAGTTTAACCTACCCATCAGCGGCATCGGCGGCATCTCCACCTGGCGCGACGCGGCGGAATTTCTCTTGCTTGGCGCAACCAACGTGCAGGTCTGCACCGCCGTCATGCACTACGGCTACCGCATCGTGGAAGATATGCTTGACGGCCTCTCCAATTACCTCGACGAAAAGGGCTACGCGAGCGTCCACGACATCATCGGACTTTCCGCCAAGCGCGTCACGGATTGGGGCAACCTCAACCTCAAATACAAAACCGTCGCCCGCATTGATTACTCCAAGTGTATCCAATGCAACCTCTGCCACATCGCCTGCGAAGACGGCGCGCACCAGTGCATCCCCTTCACGCGCATTGACGGCAAACGCTTCCCCATCGTGGACGAGGCCGAGTGCGTCGGCTGCAATCTCTGCTACCTCGTCTGCCCCGTCCCCGGCTGCATCTCGATGGTGCGCCTCGACGACGGCCAGCAACCGCTCACGTGGCGCGAGTTGACCAACCGGCAAATCGCACCGACCAGTGGCGACTGAACGGAAAAACTTGTCGCGCCGCTACGACATCGCATAAACTGCGCCGCGCTTCGGCCCACCGAAGCGCGCGTCTCACAGCTCTGCGAGGCGCGCTCAGGCTCATAGGCTCTCATGGTTGATGGCCGCCCCAAGCTAAACCGCTCTCGCTCACCAACGTGGAGGTCGAAAACATGATTAACGGAATTGATGTCAGCCACCATAACGATGTTAAATGGAATAGCATTCTGTCCCTCAATCTCTCGCAGAATCTTTACTTCGTCTTCATCAAAGCGAGCGAAGGCATCAGCAACCCGGATGCGAAGTTCGCCGCCAATCGCGCGGGCAGCGCCACCGCCGGGCTGCTTTCCGGCGCGTACCACTTCTTCTTGCCGACGACCGACCCGGCGGCGCAGGCTAACGCGCTGGCTTCGCAGATCGGCGCGCTCGCGCCCGGCGACTTGCCGCCCGTCGTAGATATCGAATGGACGAAGATCGTCAATAATAAAGGGCAGATAGTCCGCAAAGAACTCTGGAGCATGATCCCCGCTGCGCAACGCCCTGTGGTGATCGGCCACTTCCTCGACGCGGTGGAACAACGGCTCGGCGTAAAGCCGATCATCTACACGGCAGTTAGTTTTTGGCAAGACTTTATCGTGAAGGGCAACACGCCCGGAGCGCTCGCCCGGTTTGTCCAGCACCCGCTCTGGATCGTGAACATCAAAGGCAATCTAACTGTGCCCACGCCGTTTGCTAAAGCGACGTTGGTGCAAAACGGTTTCGGCGAGTTGGCTCCCAAGAACGCCACGCCCTTTGAGAAGTTGGATCACGACTTCTTCAACGGTTCGTTGTTCGCGTTGCTGACCCTGATGACGAAGGGCAAGGTCTTTGCCAAGAAAGACCCCGTCAGCGCCTTCGCCCGCGACTTCCAACAGGCGCTCAAGGCGCGCGGCTTTTACAAGGACATACTTGACGGCGACTTCGGCAAGAAAACGGAGCAAGCGGTGCAAGACTTCCAGCAATCGCTGGGGCTGCCGGTTACAGGCGTGATTGACGAAGTGACGTGGAAGATGCTGCTCAGCTAACGGGCATGGCTAGCGCACCTGCATGATGTCTGCGAGGCTCTTGCGCTTGATGTCGGGCACACGCGCATCATCAGCCGGGTAACCGACGGGGATTAGCACGAACGGTTTTTCATTCTTCGGGCGCTGCAAAATCTCGCTCAGGAATTTCATCGGGCTGGGTGTATGTGTGAGCGTGGCAAGACCCGCGTTGTGTAGCGCGGCGAGCAACAAGCCAACAGCGATGCCGACTGATTCTTGCGCGTAGTAGGTCGGCTCGGTCGCGCCTGTGGTTTCGTCTATCAGGTAGTCAATACGAAAGACGACGATCAGGTAGGGCGCGATCTCTAAAAAAGGTTTGTGCCAATCGGTGCCGAGCGGGGCGAGCCGGCGCAGCCAGCGCGGGGGCATGCGCCCGCCATAACTGGCGCGCTCTTCCGCTTCGGCCGCCGCGCGTATGCGCCGCTTGATGTCGGCGTCGCGCACGACCACGAAGCGCCACGGCTGCATGTTCGCGCCCGATGGCGCAGTACCCGCCGTCTGGATGGCGCGCTCGATCAGTGCGAACGGCACGTCCTCTGAAGAAAAATCGCGGACGGTGCGGCGCAAGCTTAGTAACGCATTAAAACTTTCCGCGCGGTTGAGTTGCTCATCCGGCGCGAGGCGCGTGAAAGTGAGCGGGATGAACTGCGGCGCGGCGCAGGGCGATTGCTCGGAGTTGTTGTCAGCATCCTCATTGCTCATCGCTGCTTCTAACTTTCCAATCCGGCCATCAGGGGCGGGATTTCGGCCAACAATTCGCGCGGCAGATAACCGAGCGGGCCCATGCGCCGCGCCAGCCGGTCACCCGCACGCGCATGCAGATAGACGCCCCACACGGCCGCTTGCAGCGGCGGTGCGCCACGCGCCGCCAGACCGGCGATGACGCCCGCTAACGTGTCGCCTGAGCCGGAAGTGGCGAGACCGACGTTGCCCGCGCGATTGCAGTAGAGACGACTACCCGGCGCGGTGATGAGCGTCTCGCGTCCTTTCAGGGCGATGACTGCGTTGAACTCCGCGACTGCGCGCTGCAATACCTGCACCGGCGCACGCTTGAGCAACGCTTCGGCGCTGCCCGTTAAGCTCAACATCTCGCCCGCATGCGGCGTGAGTACCACGCGCCCGCGCAGCCGGCGCAGGCTGCGCGCAAGGGCCGGCAAGCAGGCCAGCACGCTTGCGTCCAGCACCAACGTCGGCTGTGCGATGCGCGTCAGTATGCGGGCCAACAGGCGCATGATCGCCGGCTCGTCAACCATGCCGGGGCCGATCAGCACAGCGTCGGCTTTGTTTGCATATTCCAACAAGCGCGCCGCCGCGCCCATCCCGATGCCGCCGCGCTTGGTCTCAGGCAAGGCGAGGACGAGCGCCTCCGGCACAGCCAACGCCACGAACGGCGCGATGCTGCCGCACGTGGCGATCTGCAACTTACCCGCGCCCGCGCGCAACGCTGCGTTGGCCGCCAGCACCACTGCTCCCGGCATCTCCGGCGCGCCACCGACGACCAGCACACGTCCGCGCGCTTCCTTATCGCCGCCCGCATCCGGTTGCGGCAGCGGCATCCGGCGCAACAAACCCGGCGTGATGATTAAGGGCGGTCGCACTGCCCGCGCGGGCGCGTGTGTTGATTTCTTCGCCCCGTTCGTCCCCTGCGCAACAGGCTTGCCAACATTTTCACTTCGGCCCAACCGGCACATCCTTTCTGGTCGTGACGGGCGCGCCTTCAGCTTCGAGCGGGGCCACGAAGTTATATAAGTTCAATGCAAACTTACCTCGCTTGCCGGCGGTCGCATCGTACTCGTAAGACATCACGCCGCAGTTAGCCACGTCCTCCATGCGATCAATCGTGAGAATAGCGTCTTCCGTCATGCGCTCGAACAGATAACGAAAGCACAGCACGACGACCGAGTGCGCCACGATCAGCACACGCTCGCGCCGATACTCGCGCGTCAGCGTGTCAATCACGCTGCGCAGACGCAGAATCACATCGCACCAACTTTCACCACCCGGCGGGCGATGATAAAACTTGCCCACTGCGCCCCGCGTGGCGGCTTGCTCCGGGTACTTCGCCTCGATCCCCGCCTTCGTCAGCCGGTCGAGTATGCCAAATTCTTTCTCGCGCAGACGCTCGTCCGCGCTGAACGTGATCCGCTCACGCGCTATCGCAGCCGTGTCAACGATCAACTCCGCCGTGTGCTGCGCACGCAGATAAGGTGACACCAACACGACTTCAGGTTGTTCAGCTTTCGGCATCTGCCCGAACCAATGACCGAGCGCGGTCGCCTGTTGTTGACCGAGATCGGACAGCGGCACGTCCACATCGCGTTTGGCGGCGATCTCGATCATCTGTAAACCAGCCGCCTCCGCCGCGTCGCGCGCCACGTTGCCCGCGCTCTGCCCGTGCCGCACGATCCACAACACGTCCGGCCATTTTTGTTGCTGCTCCATAATTTGCCTCACCCGATCTCGTTGTTACGTACGGCCGCGCGGTCGCCGAGTGTGGTCAGCACCGAAGGCGACAAGCCCGATTCACTGTCTTTCCCTTTCGCACGCCCTGCGCCGATGCCGCCGGGCGCGGGCAAGAGTTGATTAGCCAACGTGCGCAGGTCGGCGCTCAGTTCGGGAAAGAGCGCGTGGAACTTGACGGCCAGCACGGCCTGCGCCGACAAGATAACTTCTGCGTCGCCACGTTTGCAGGCCGCGATGATCTGCCGCGCCGCGCGCTCGGCCCCCATAGACGTGCCCGGCAGCGCATCGCTGATGCTGAACCAGGCGTACTCGGCGCGATGCCGGCCTTTGAACGTGGCATTGCGCGGACTGCCCGTGCGCATCAGCCCCGGACAGACGTTCGTCACCACCACATTGTCCTTCATCAATTCCGCGCGCAAGCCTTCGGACAAACCTGTCAGCGCGAACTTGCTCGCACTATAAGGCACGAGATGTGGCACGCCGATCTTGCCGCCGATGGAAGAGATGTTGACGATACGTCCCGCGCGTTGCGCACGCATCGCCGGTAGCACCGCCATGATCGCGTAAAGCGGCCCCCAGAAGTGCGTCCGCATCGCCTCCTCGAAATCAGCCAGCGTCTGCACTTCAACGGGGCCGACCTCGATCACGCCCGCGTTGTTAATCAACACGTCAACGCGGCCATAATGATCACGACATACGCGCACCCACTCGGCCACCTGCGCGCGATCCGTCACGTCACACGGCACGGCCAACACATCCGCGCCACGGGCCACTAGATCGGCGCGGGCACGTTCCAACTCTGCCGGCTCACGCGCGCAGATGCTGAGCCGCGCGCCCGCACGCGCCAACTCGCGCGCCAGCACCAAGCCCAACCCGCGCGACCCGCCCGTGATAAGCACCACCTGTCCTTTGAAATCGAACTCACGCGCACGCTGCACAAACGCACGCGCCGCCAACAACCCACCCAACCCGGCCGCCGCCCACAGCCACCCATTATTATTTTGCCCGCTACGCTTGCTCAAACCATCGTTGCTCTGCCCGTTCATACATCCCCTTTACGTTTGGTTCAAAGTTTGATAGTGGTCGCAAAGTAATGCTGCTGCTGCCGCAGAGCGGCAGGTGAATTTAGCCGTGCGTTTTAACGCACGGGCT
>JANMAD010000646.1:0-1749 GCA_031359515.1 Acidobacteriota bacterium
CGCGATCCTCGAAGGCATTAAGCAACCTGATCTGTCGAAGTTTCTCGTCATCGGCGCGCTGCTCTTTATCATCGGCGTGGCGGGCGTGCTGACGCGGCGCAACATCATCGTCATCTTCATGTCCATTGAGTTGATCATGAATGCGGCGAATCTGAACTTCATTGCCTTCTCGCGCTACCTGCAAGCGACGGGCAGCGCGAACGCGGTCGCCGGACAGGTGTTCACCGTCTTTATCATCGTCGTTGCAGCGGCCGAAGCCGCCATCGGTCTCGGCATCGTCATCGCGCTCTATCGCAACCGCGAGACGATCTTCGCGGACAAGATTGATCTGTTGAAATGGTGAGGAAGCTATTAGCTGTTGGCTATTAGCTTTTAGCCTTTTGAAAGTTGACCGGCCGGTTGATTGTTGCAACGCTTGCGAAAGACAAAAGCTGAAAGCTAATAGCTAACAGCTAACAGCTAATCATGGCTCTCTTACTCTGGCTCATTCCACTCTTACCGCTCGCGGGCGCAGCCGTGAACGGTCTGCTGGGGCGGAAGTTTCGCTTCTCCGAGCGAGTCGTCGCCGTCGTCGCGGTCGGGTCGGTCGCGCTTGCGTTCGTGGCCGCGTTGACGGTGGTCGTTAAGTTTGCCAATAGTCCGACGTGGCCGACACCGTATGTGACGAGTCAGGACGGCGCGAGTTTTACGTGGATTGCGGGCGGCGCGACGGAGATCACGCAAGGACAAAAGGAACGTGCGCAGGCGGGCAGCGGGGATGCGGCGCACGGCGGCGAACTGCGGACGGCGACAAATGAGGCAGGCACGTCGGCGACTTATGGCGCAGGCACGGTTGGCGGTGATGGCTTGCATGTTTCAGCCACAGGGCAAGCGGACGGCCCCAGCGTGAGTGTCACGCCCGGCACGGCCGTCACGCCACGTGGTTCGCTGCTCAACATCGAATGGAGTTATCAACTCGATTCGCTCTCATCAATCTTCATCCTGATCATCACGGGTGTCGGTCTGTGCATCTTCGTCTTTGCGACCGGCTACATGCACGGCGATGCGGGCTTCTATCGCTTCTTTGCGTACATGGGCCTGTTCATGTTCATGATGTTGGTGCTGGTGTTGGGGTCGAACTTCCTGATGATGTTCGTCGGGTGGGAGGGCGTCGGTCTCTGCTCGACCTGCTTATCGGTTACTACTTTGATCGCAGAGAAGCGGGCGATGCCGCGCGCAAGGCGTTCATCACAAACCGCGTCGGCGACTTCGGTTTCGCGCTCGCCGTCTTCGCCGTCATCGCCACGTTCGGCTCGGCGCAGTACACGGACGTGATGCGGCAGGCGAGCGGTTATCCGCTTGAACTGCTCGGCACGTTTGGCATCATGTCGTGGATCGCGCTCGGTCTCTTCGTCGGCGCATGCGGCAAGTCGGCGCAGTTGCCGCTCTACGTCTGGCTGCCGGACGCGATGGCCGGGCCGACGCCCGTCTCCGCGCTGATTCACGCCGCGACGATGGTCACTGCCGGGCTCTACATGGTGACGCGTACAAACGTTATCTTCCAGCACTCGCAGACGATGATGCTCGTGGTCGCCATCGTCGGCGCTCTGACCGCCCTGTTTGCCGCGACCATCGGCATTACCCAGAACGACATCAAGAAAGTCCTGGCTTACTCGACCGTCTCGCAACTGGGCTTTATGTTTCTCGCGTGCGGAGTGGGCGCGTTTACCATCGGCATCTTTCACGTGATGACGCACGCCTTCTTTAAGG
>JANMAD010000651.1:0-6160 GCA_031359515.1 Acidobacteriota bacterium
AGGCGCAAGGGGATGGCGCTTGCATCGAATGGATTGAAGAGATGGAACTCAATCCGCTTGTGAGAATTGGCGGAAGATGCCTCAAATGCGCTGCCAAAATTAGCTGCAACGTGCCCCAACAGATCGCCCCAGCGCAACTAAAATGCTGTCCGTGCTGTGGCGCATCGCTTTAGCAAAGTGTAGATTTGCGTTCAGCCCGGACTCTATACGGCAAATTGCTCAAGAGCGTGAATAAGTGGCGATACAAGCGGCGGCAAGCGGCAAGGCACGCCGCTGCGCCGCAACAAACTAAAGCGCAGGCCGGCGCGGCGTTGCCGGTCAACAGACAGACCGCGCCGCGTCAGTCTCAAGGGCGTTGGCGCGGCATCGTGTTAGACCTCTCTGTGATCGCGGCCAACCTGTTTCTGCTCGCGCCGCTCGCACGTCTCCTGCATGCGGAAGGACAAGCCTTTCTCGCGCCGGGCAGCGATGCGAGCAACATCGTCAGCCCGACGGTCGGTTGGCTTTTCCTGTCCGTCTTTGCGGCGCACGCGCTCGGCGCATACTTGAAGCGTCTGCCCCGGCTGGCACGCCTCACCGCGCGTCAGTCTGGCGCGACCAATGCGCGCCCCATCGCTTATGTTTCAGATAGAACGAGGCGACGCAGGCTGCGGGAATTCGCGCCCTGGCCTCCGTCTCCGCATAAGTTATTAGTCGGGATCGTGGCGACGCTGCTGCTCTTACATTTCACCATCTTTCTAATGTTGTTAGTCGCTGGCTGGCAGGGCACAGGGCTGAACGGTTGGGTTTCGATTATCGGCAAAGGCGGGCCAGATCAACACCCGTTCTACGCTTTTCTCGTCAGGTTCGTTTTAATCTGCTTCATCCTGCCGCTGCCGACCTTTTTAGTTTTACTCACGTTAGGCAGTGCGCCGGACGCGCTAAGCAGTGCGCCGGACGCGCCGCCGGTCTCTTGGCGCACGCACCCGGCGACGGAGTTTGTGGCCGATCTGCTGCTCTACTTCTCGATCATCGTCCTCACGGTAATTTTGCACGTGCTAATCGCGCCGCGCTTCGTCAGCGTGGCGGGCAATGCGGGGCGGACGGTCGGCGACG
Organism: Acidobacteriota bacterium; assembly: GCA_031359515.1. Classification (GTDB taxonomy): domain Bacteria; phylum Acidobacteriota; class Blastocatellia; order Pyrinomonadales; family Pyrinomonadaceae; genus QHXQ01. The sequence goes on from JANMAD010000651.1 coordinate 1,096, forward strand.
TGCTGGCGTCGCTCGTGCCGTTGGCGCTCGCTTTCTCCATCATTTATCTGCCGCCGCGCTTAATCTATCTCACAGAAGACTACAAAGCGCCGACTGCATGGCTGACGGTTTTGCTCGCGCTCGTGTCGCTGGCGTACCGAACCTTCTTCCCCGGCAACGCCTTCTCATGGTGAGCCTCAACACATCTACGCGGACAAGCGGCGCGGCGGCACGCTCCATCTTTGCTTGCGCTGCCAGAAAGTACGGCGCAAGCGTTACGGCAAGCATTCGCGGTGCGGTCGACTCCCGCACCGGGGCAGTATTGCTGCGCGCCCGAAGGTCGTGGCCGCTCGTGCGCGTCTGGGCGACTGGGAAGCTGACACCAGCAGCGGCACGGCGCACCGGCAAGCTATCGTCAGCCTCGTCGAGCGTAAGTCGAAGCTGGTGCGGCTCAAGAAAGTGGAGTGCAACACGGCGCAGGCAGTGGCCGCAGCCAGTCTCGCGTTGTTAGGTGCGTTGGCCGCGCGCGTCCACACCATCACCTCAAACAATGGAAGGGAGTTCGCCGCGCATGAACGTATCGCGACTGGACTTGAGGCCAAGTTCTACTTCGCGCACCCGTATTAGTCGTGGGAGCGCGGCCTGAACGAGAACACCAACGGGCTGGGTAGGCAATACTTTCCCAAGAAATCCGACTTCTCAAAGCTCACTGATAGACAGATCGAAAAAATAGTCGAGCGGCTCAACCATCGTCCGCGCAGAACGCTCGGCTACAAGACACCGAATGAGCTATTCTTCAAACGACCTCTTGTTGCGCTTCAAACTTGAATCCACGTCTGAAGAAAGTCCGTTCGTGAACATTTTGTTGACCGACTCGCATGCTGCGCTGGCTAATGTGTTCTGGTTAGGCGGCTCGCCATGCGCCGGTAAAAGCTCGCTCAGTTTGTTACTGGCAGAGTGCTTTCAGCTTGATGTGTACCATGTGGATGAAGTCTTCGAGACGCACGTGCGCCGCTTCGATGCTGTGTTGCAGCCGGCGCTGACGAAGTGGTGCGCGACCACTTGGGAGCAGCGCTGGAGGCAGCCGGTGGATAGCCTGCTACGCGAAGTGATCGCGTGCTACGGGGAACATTTCAGACTCGTGCTGGCGGACATACGTGCGCGTGCGCACAGCCGGCCGTTGTTAGTTGAAGGCAGCGCGTTGCTGCCGGGATTGGTGGCGAGGGTGCTGCCGGCGCGGCATCATGCGGTGTGGCTCGTGCCGTCTGCCGATTTTCAACAGACGCATTATGCGCAACGCGCATGGGTCGGTGAAATCTTGGCGCAGTGTGCTGAGCCGGACGCAGCCTTTCGGAATTGGATGGAGCGTGATGCGCGCTTCGCCCGTTGGGTCGCGGCAGAGGTCGAAGCGCGCGGGTTGGAGCTGTTAGAAGTTGATGGCACACGCACGATTGCCGAGTTGGCCGCGATAGTTGCGGCACACTTTCAACTTGCCGGTAGTTGATCGGTGATCACATAGCGCGGTGCAGTCTGCTGGTTGTTTAGTCGAGATCGAGCGGGTTCTTGTAGGGTGTGCCTGTGTCCTTGTCGGCGCGCTTCAAGGCTTCGCGGAATTTCTCATCCAGTAAACGCTCGCGGTCTTTCTGCGAGCCAAGCTCCTGCGTGAAGATTTGTTCGCGCAACTGCTTCTGCTTCTCCATGCCCTTCGCCATCTCCTCGAACGAAGCGATTGGCTTCGCCTTCTCTTCATGCGCGATGAGTGCGCCCGTGCCCGCGTCAATCACGAGCGTGGTGTCGCAGCAGGGGCAGATCAGTGTGAAGCGTGCGTTGTCTGTCATGGCGATAATTCCTTCCAATCGTCTGGCGCGCTCGCGCGGTTTCAATGGGCGGCATTATAACACTATCAGCGCATGCGTCGGCGCAGCGAAGCACAGCGAATAGTGCATCTGACAACAAACGGGCCGCTGTGCATAATGCACAACGGCCCGCTCGCGCGTCAGCATGGGAACAAACTGTTAAGGTGTCACCGCTTTTTTAATCGCGCTGCCTGTCTTCTTTGCTCCTTCAGCCGTCTTTTGACCGACCGTCTTCGCGCCTTCCACCGTCTTCTCACCTACGGTCTTCGCGCCCTCGCCGGTCTTTTCGATCACGGTCGCGCCGCCCTCTTTCACCGCTTTAGCTGCATCCACGGTCTTGTCGGCGACAAACCCGGCCGCGTCTGCGAGTGCATCGCCCGTCGCGTCGAGCGCATTAGCTACTTTGTTCTCCGGCAGATCGCGCGTCTCACCCGTGCTGGAATAGACGCGCGCCGTGCGGCGACCTTCCGATGTCGTCGTTACAACAACGCGTTGCACGCGCCTGCCGCTCTTGAAGGTGCGCGTCTCCGTGCGCGTGCCGTTGGCCTCCGCCACAGTGATCTCCGAATTATCGGGGCCGGTGCGCGGCGCAGAGGCCGGCGCGGTTGATGTGGTTGTGGTGCTGGTGGTGGTGGTCGTGTCTGTATTCGCGTTCGCGGTATTAGTGCTCGTGGTATCCGAGGCGCAACTGACGGCCACGAATGAGAGCGCCAGCGCACCGAGACCGAGGACAAAATGTTTACGCACGTTGGTCTCCTTCCAAACTTGTAAAAGAATTATCGTCTGTCTACAACCGTTCCTTAGCGCAACCGACGTGCCATGCGCGCATGCGTGGGGCAGATGAAAAGTACGAGCAGTTGGCGGGAAATATAGGACTGAGCTAAAGTTAAGGCTATGGCGTGTGTATGACCCGGATGCAGCGCGTTCCTTTATCATACTTGGGTACTCACCGTGTGCTGCATTAACATGTGCCGCGACGACATCCTAACATGCTGGCTGAAACGAGAAGATGCGAGTAGCGATTGCGGCGACGCCCAACATGCTGGCGGGTCTTTGGCGGGTGCGCCACCGCGACATCATCACCGCCGCGCTAATCTTCAGCTGCACTTTAATTCTCTTCCTCGCTTCGCATGTACATCAGATCGCCGATTCCCGCTACTCGATCCTGCTTAGTCAGAGTCTGCTGCATCATCATAGCTTCACTTTGGACGCCTATAACTGGCCGCCCCAGCCAACGCGCCCACAAGTGGGCTATAACTCTTATGGCGATTATTATCAGCTTGAGGTTGTCGGTGCGCACATTTACTACTTCTTCCCGCCCGGCACATCGCTCTTGTCGTTACCTTATGTTGCGCTGCTGAATGCTTGCGGCATCTCGGCCGCGAACCACGATGGCACATACAATCAGCGCGGCGAAACAATCATTCAGGCCAGCCTCGCCGCGCTGTTAATGGCCGCTTTGGCCGCCATCTTTTTCTGCATGAGCCGCCTGTTGCTGCCGTGGGGTTGGAGCATCACGGTCGCGCTCGGCGGCGCGCTCGGCACACAGGTCTGGAGCACCGCCTCACGCGCGCTCTGGTCGGACACGTGGGGCATCTTTTTACTCGGCTTGGCCTTAGTGCAATTGCTGGCGGATGCGACCGGACACGCGCGCATGCGGCCTGTGTTGCTGGCCACCACACTCGCATGGCTCTATTTCGTCCGGCCGACCTACGCCATTCCCATTGTCGCCATCACCATCTATGTATGGCTTTACCGACGTGCGCGCGTCTTACCCTACGCGCTGACCGGCGCGGTCTGGGCCGCACTCCTTGCCCTTTACTCTGTTCTGCATTTCAGTCAGCCGCTGCCTCATTACTACAGCGCCAGCCGCCTGCACTTCGGCTCGTTCCCTAGCGCATTCGCCGGCAACCTCTTTAGCCCCGGACGCGGACTGCTCGTCTATGTGCCTGTCTTGCTGTTCGTCCTCTATCTATTGGTACGATACGCACGCGAGTTGCCCTATCCAAGACTTGTCATCATGGCCTGCGGCATCATCGTCGCACATCTTGTCGTCGTGGCCGGGTTCGATCCCTGGTGGGGCGGGCATAGTTACGGCCCACGCTACACGACCGGTCTCGTGCCGTGGTTCGTGCTGTTGGCGATCTGCGGACTGAAGGGGATGTTGAATTGGCAAGCGAGCCAACGCGCGGCGGGCACGTTCCGTACCGGCCACGCGCTGCCTGCGTGTGGCGTGCTGCTGTTAGCGTTGAGCGTGCTCATCAACGCGCGTGGGGCCATGGCACATGCGACGTGGCGTTGGAATGTGAATCCGGTGAATGTGGACGAGCAACCGGCGCGCGTCTGGGATTGGCGCGATCCACAATTCCTGGCCCACGAGCCTGACAGCGATCCGCCGCCAAGCTCAGACCGGGGGAAATAACTTTAGCCGGAGCGCTTGTCCTGTTCACTAACGCATCATTCAATCTGCCGGCGCAACGGCAAAGCGCGCTTCGACGACCGTGCCGCGCATGATGCCGAAGCGATTGGTCAAGTCCGGATAGGTCGCGTACTCGACTGCGGCCGTGCGCAATTCAAGCTGCCGCTCCGCCTCATTGATCGCCGCCTCCGGCCCTTCAATCTCCACGAACCAGCCGAACGGTAACTCATCAAGTACCACTTCCGCGCCGGCAAACTCCCACGTCTCACGCCGTTTCTCATAGACGAGCGCAGGCTTGTAGCCGAGCGCATCAAGTATGGCGGCGACCGCATCCGCATCCGCCACCTCGCTCTCGTCCTCGCGTTGCCGTTTGATCGCCGCGTCGGACAAGAACCGCTCTTTGTAGGTCAACACGGCCCGCCCACCCACACGGCGCAGGCGCAGCACGCTCCGACCCGGTTCAAGCCCGCCCCCCGCATACAAAGTGTTCTCTTCAAACTCGACGCCGCGCGCTGCCGCGCCCACGGTTGTCAGCCGCGCCCGCAACGCCACGAGCTGCGCCTCCGTCATGCGATACTTCTTTTCGATCTCAGTAGCCATAAAGTAGAGGTTAGAGGTCAGAGGTCAGAGGTCAGAGGTCAGTAAATGCGATTTGTCCTAACTGCCTACTGCCTACTTGTTATTCCTGCCGTATCCAGCGCAGCATTTCGGGGATGCTGGCGCGTTTGCCGTACATGAGCATGCCGATGCGATAGACGCGGGCCGTCACCCAGATGAGCAAGCCCACGGTGGCGAAGCCGATCAGGAGTGA
>JANMAD010000691.1:0-1618 GCA_031359515.1 Acidobacteriota bacterium
TTCCGTCGTGCTGCGTTCACACGCGGCTTGCGCGTCGAACAGTCGTGTCTCGATCACGTGCTGAACAACTACATCATCGAGCATCGGCAGATGAAAGCCTGCGAGCCGCGCGATCTGCTCGACCGCGTGACGGACATCTGCCTGTTCGAGGCGTTGCCGCTTGAGTTGACACCCAGAGTGATTGACGCCGCATGGCGCAACTACTTCGGCGGCTCGCACGGCTTCCACACGCAAGAGTCGGAGCGGCGCGTGACGGCAGAGTTACATACTTCCGGCCCGTTGCGCCAGCCCGTAGTGGCGCGCAATACGGCAGAGTTGAAGCACACGAATGAGGGTGTTGATGCCGACCCATTACACATCTAAGGCCGCTTGCAAACGTGAAGTTGGCATGTGCCGCGCGTCCGGCGGCCTTTGCGTCTTTGCGTCTTTGCGTGAGGCTATTCTTGCGCGCGTAAAATTCTCACGCAAAGACGCAAAGACGCAAATTAGGGCGCACAGGGGAGTTGGGCCACGAGCTTATAGTCTCGTCTGCGCGTTGCTCGTCTGCGCCGCGTTGCCCGTCGCGGTGCGCGCGGACAAACTGCATCTGCTTGATGGCACGACCATCGAAGCGGACGAGGCGTGGGACGATCCGCAGGGTGTGTGGTATCGGCGCGGCGGCATGACGTACTCGGTTGAGCGTGCGCGCGTGAGCAAGATCGAGCATGAGCAACGCGCGACACAGAGCAGCGCACAGAGACAGACCACGACAGCGCGCTTCATTGATGCGAGCGCGGTGATAAACGGCGCAGTCAACTCTGTGCAGCCGGGCGCAAAGGCAACGGACATTGCTGCCGCCGTGACGAGCGAAACAGTGCGTCAGCCGATCTTGATCTATCTCGTCGGCGGCGCGCAGTTTGAAGTTGACGATATTAACGAGACGGCCGAGGGCATCTGGTACAAGCGCGGCAGTCTGTCGATCTTCATCGAGCGGGCGCGCATCGAGCGCATCGAGCGCGAGCGGCCGGAGACAAGCGCGGACGCGACGGATGCGAAAGTGGCCAAGCATGAGCGGCGTTGGACGACGGGCAGCACGCGGCTTGATGCGTTGATCCGACAGAACGGCGCGCGTTACGGCGTCGATCCCTATCTCGTCTTCTGCGTGATGGAGCAGGAGTCGCATTTTAACGCGGGCGCGGTCAGTCCCGTGGGCGCGCAAGGCTTGATGCAGTTGATGCCGGGCACGGCGGCGCGCTTCGGCGTGCGCCGCCCGCACGATGCGGCGCAGAACGTGATGGGCGGCACGCGCTTTTTGAAAGCGTTGCTGGGCAAGTTCAACGGGCGCGTCGATCTGGTGCTGGCGAGTTATAATGCGGGCGAGGGCGCGGTGCGTCGTTACGGCGGGCGCGTCCCCCCTTATCGCGAGACGCGCTCTTACGTGCGACAGGTCGGCGGGCGTTATGGCGCGGCCGCACATCATGCGCCAGTCGCCGTGAACGCAAACAACAAACCGGCCGCTCCGGCCGCACCGACCGCGACACGCGCCAGCTTGAACTGAGGAAGAGAAGCGATGAAAACTTGTCTGCCCACGTGCCTGCTCCTGCACCTGCCCACGCCTGCGCCTGCTGCCCCTGCTGCC
>JANMAD010000695.1:0-8934 GCA_031359515.1 Acidobacteriota bacterium
GTGCGCGCCTGCGGCCGAGACGACGTTCTCCTCGATCATGATCGACCCCATGTCGTTCGCGCCGAAACGGAGCGCGACTTGACCGAGCCGCAAGCCTTGCGTCAACCAAGACGACTGGAAGTTAGCGATGTTATCGAGAAACAGGCGCGAGACCGCGAGCATCTTCAAATAATCCATGCCGGTCGGCTCATCCTTGATGCGCCGGCCCAAGGCCGTGTGCTCGCGTTGGAACGTCCACGGGATGAAGGCCGTGAAGCCGCCGGTCTCGTCTTGCAGGTCGCGTACGCGTTGCAGATGGCGGACGCGATGCTCAACCGCGTCGCCGATGCCGAACATCATCGTCGCCGTCGAGCGCAAGCCCACGCCATGCACAGCGCGCATGACGGCGAGCCATTCGTCGGTTGTGCATTTGGTCGAGACGCGCTTGCGCACCTCGTCATCCAAAATCTCGCCGCCGCCGCCGGGCAAGCTGTACAAGCCCGCTGCTTTCAGCCGCGTCATGATCTCTTCATAAGAGAGCTTCGAGATGAGATGGATGTTGTGAATTTCCGGCGGCGAGAAGCAATGCAGTTGAAAGTTAGGATACTTCGCGTGCAGCGTGCGCAGTAGGTCTTCGTACCACTCGATGCCGAAGTCGGGATGCAAGCCGCCCTGCATCAAGACGCCCGTGCCGCCGAGCGCGATGGTCTCGTCAATCTTCTGGCAGATCTCCTCGACGGTGCGAACATACGTGTCGGGCTTGCCCGGCCGCCGGTAGAACGCGCAGAAGGTACAGACGACGTTGCAGACGTTCGTGTAATTGATGTTGCGATCAATGATGTAGGTGACAACGTTGTCCGCGTGCCAACGCTGGCGCACTTCGTCGGCGGCGACGCCGATGCGCGCAATGTCATGCGACTCTAAGAGCGCCGTGCAGTTGGCGGCCGTCAGCCGCTCGCCCGCCAGCGCGCGGTCAAGGATGGGTTGGATATTTGCCATAGCAATCAACTGATATTCGTATTCTGCCAACACGCCCGCCGGTAATGCTTAACTTACGAAGCGCGCGATTGACGACCTACGTGTGTTGCAAATTATACGCCGAAGCAGCCGACAATTCACACGAGGGGCAAATCACGCAAAGATGCAAAGCGAGACAACGAGAGATTCGCCGGTTTTCATTTTTCTGATCGCTTACTCTCCAGCAGGTTATTCGATTCGCCTTTGCCCCTGAGCAGCGGCAAACGCTTGTATGACTCGATCATCAGCTTCACATAGCTTTCATCCGACAGCCGCTCGTCGTTTTTCAATTGATTCGCGCCGATGATGCCGATGCTCAGCAATCCGCCAATCACGACAAGGGTATTGACCGCCGCAGTTGTCCAAGAGACGCCTATTTTATTCAGCACTATTTTGGCGGCAAAGATCGTGGAATTTGCTACCACATAAGTGACCAGATAAAACGACCCTGACAGCCAAGGATTGTTCTTTTGAGTTGTGGCCGGCGGGTGCGGTTTGGGTTGGCTCTCTTCAGGCATGTGTTGTGGAAATCTCCTTTGGTTCAAGTCGCGTTCGCGGCGTTCAATGCGGGCGCTCAACTCTTCGACGCCATCAAGCAATTCTCTGACCGGGAACTTCTTCCGCAATTCGGGGATGAGTATCTCCGGTTCGTTCATCTCTTCGTGGACGAGCAGTTCTTGGTAGGAGACCATCACGGGCGGAGAGCCGGGCAACGGGATCATCTGCTTGATCTTGATTTTGAAGTTGCTGTTGATTTCGTCAAAGGTCGAGCGAATGATTGCGAGGAAGGCGCGGCGGGTCTGCTCTTTGCCGATGATCGAGATGAAGATTTTGCGATCTACCAGATCGGCTTTGATCTTAGCCCGATTCTCACCGCTGTGCAGGAAGACACCGTTCTTCCAGTAATACTGTTTGGTGATGTACTGGTTCATGCGCACGATGAAGCGCGAGATGACGGCGTCGGGCAGCGTCTCGTAATGGTATTGAAACTTCAACGCGCTGGCGTCGTCCCACGGGATGTCCAGTTCATTGTCGTGCAGGTGGCGCGGGATCAGGTAATGGCCGGAGCGGTCGGTGAACTCGAAGCATAGCTCGAAATGCTGCATCACTTTAATCAGCCGCTCATGCGTGTGTGCCGGATAATGGACTTGGGCATCCGGCAGGCGGCCCGCCAAGATATAGCCCACGTCTTTCAGATCGAACTGCCCCTGAGCTTTGACCAGTTGCGCTGAAGTCAACAGGCCGTACACGCCCTGCGTCACCCAGCGCGGATTGAGTACCTGCGTATCGCCCGGAAAGCGTATGACCACGCCTAGATCGTGCAGCAGTCCCAGCAAAGACATGCGCAGGTCTTCGTCATTCAGTTTCTCTTCGCCGCAGATTTCCAGATACTTCTCGACCGGGATGTAATCAGCCTGCGTGCCTTTCAGCCGTCGTTTGATGGCGAGCCACTCGCGCGGCCAGATGTCGCGTACGTGCTTCAACTGTTCGACCTCGCGGGCAATCGCCGTTTTCAAGGCGGGAATGCCATCGCCCGTCGCGCACGAGGTTTCGACGAAATCCCGGATGTTGTATTTGTCCTGCAACGCCTTGCGATCAAGATTGAGCGGGCGCTGGCCTTTCAACTGATCAATCTGGTTGATGACGACGATGATTGGCGAAGCGCCGCCGAAACTTTCGATCAGCTTCAACCAGTATTCGATGTTGCTGAGTTGATCGCCTTTGCGCGCATCCACCACTAGCAGATAAAGGCTGCGCGTGGTTAGAAAGAACTGGTGCGTTGAATGCTGAATCTCCTGCCCGCCGAAATCCCAGATGTTCAGTTTGACCGGCTCGCCTTCGCCTTTCACCTCACTCTGGACGACTTTCATCTCATCGTTGATCTCCACGCCCAACGTAGTTTCTTTCTGCGGATTGTACGTGCCGTAAAGCATTTGCTCTACCACCGAACTTTTGCCGACCTTGCCATCTCCGACTACCAACATCTTCGCTTCGTTCAACCGCTCTCCACTCACCAATCCGGCCAGCGCGGCAAAGATGGCTTTTACGTCTTTCGGATTGGCTAACGTTTCAGGCGGAATAGGCAGTGGATTGTGGCCGAGATCGAGGCTGGTCAGGTTGGTCAGCTTGGTGATCTCCGGCGGCACGCTCGCCAGTTGATTGCTGCTGAGGTCAAGGCTGGTCAGGTTAGTCAGCTTGGCCATCTCCGGCGGCACGCTCGCCAGATGATTGCCGCTGAGGTCGAGGGTCGTCCGCCCTTCCTTTGCCGCTCGTTCGATGAGGTTGAGAATTGTCAGCATGTCGGCCATGGTATCCTCTTTCGCTAAAGTATTGCTGGATACTACGTCGGCGCGCTGCCTGCCGACAATCTTTTCTGCGGTAAGAACAAGCTCGGGGAGCAACCGGAGTGCCGATGCCGCGAAGCAGCCATAGCCCGAAACGAAAGCGCGTTAAAGCCGCCATACGTAGCGGCAACATCTCTGCGGTTCCTTTGTGGCTTTGCGTGCGGCATTGCCTATGTCACGAAGTAAGCCAGCGCAGTGGGCGTGCGGCCGGCGCGAGGTCGTGCTTATGCGCGAGTTGGAAATATAACTCAAGCCCGGCGCGCATCTCTGCGTTCAACTCGAAGCAGAGGTTCTCGTGTAGGTACGTGTGCAACTCCGCACGCGGCAACTTCAACTCCGGTGCGTACTGCGCGATGATCTCAGCCGTGTGCGCGAGTCCTTCATCACGCGCGGCGGCGAAATCAATCGCGCGCACCGCCCCGGCCGCACGCTCGTGCGCCATCCATAACGCGAAGACGAAACCGAGACCTGTATGTTCGCGCCAGAGCCGCGCGAGGTCGTACACGTGCAAACCTTCGCGCGCAAACGTCATGGCCGGGTCGCCGATGACGAGCGCGGCGTCGTGCCCGGCGAGCATCGCGTGGACATCGGGCTGCGCGGGACTGGTCTGCGGCGTGCGGTCTAAGAACTCGCGGAAGATGATCTGCACGAGCGCGGCGGAGGTGCGCGACGATTCGTCGAGCGCGATGGTGCGCACGTCTCTCAGATCGGCGTAGCGCGTGACCAGCACGACGCTGCGCACCGCGCGCCGCGCGCCGACGCAAGCGTCCGAGACAAGCAACACTTCCGGCAGTCGTTGATATTCAATTACCGGCACGAGCGCCGCTTCGACCGCGCCACGCGCCAAGAGATCGGCGCAGCGCGCCGGCGCAGCGTTCGTGATCAACTCCACCTCGCCGCCGCGCGATCCATGCACAAAACTCCAGATGAGCGGCGCGGTGTTCAGATAGCTCGATGCCCCGACGCGCGGCACGCCCCGCTCTCCGCCGATGCTGCCGATTGTCTTCGCTCCCTTCACAATGCGCCGTAATATTTGGCCGCAAGCGCGCCGAATAATGACCGATGCTAACGCACCGCCCATGCGCCCGCAAGCGACGCCTGCGCCGGTGCATGAGCGCGTTGACAGCCTGTCGCAGCTATGCTTAAAGCAAGGACGAGTGCCGAGTGACGCGCGGCGCGTGACGAGTTACAATGCCCCTGCACGTCACTTGTCACACGTCACTTACGCTTATGCCCTTTTACGACATCAGCGTCGGCATCGCGCCCGGTGAGACGCCGGTTTATCCGGGCGATCCGGGCATCGAGATTAGCGCGCATGCGGCGCTGGCGCGCGGCGACGCAGCCAACGTCTCGCTGCTGCACTTCGGCGCGCATACCGCGACGCACGTTGATGCGCCCGCGCACTTCATCGCCGGTGCGCCAACTGTCGCCACGCTCTCGCTCGACGTGCTGATCGGGCCGGCGCACGTGGTTGAGTTAGACGACGATGTGCGCGCGATTACGGCCGCGCATGTCGCGGCGCACGTGCCGACAGGGGCGGCGCGCATATTATTCAAGACGCGCAACTCCGCGTTCTGGGCCGCCGCGTCGCCGCGCGAGTTTCGGACGGATTTCACTTACATCGCGCCCGACGGCGCGCGTGCGCTCGTACAATTGGGCGTGCAACTGGTCGGCATTGATTATCTGTCGGTCGAGCAGTTCAAGTCCGAGACGTTCGAGACGCATCTGGCGCTGCTGGCGCGGGGCATCGTGCTGGTAGAGGGGTTAGACTTGCGGGCTGTGCCTGCGGGGCGCTACGAGTTAATCTGTCTGCCGCTCAAGCTCACCGGCGGCAGCGGCGATGGCGCGCCCGCGCGGGCCGTGTTGCGCACACTTGATTGAAGTGGTAGGAGCAAAGCTCGATGAATCTGACAGCACACGCGCGTCGCGCATTTGCGGTAGAACGAGCGCGCATGAGCGAGCATGCGATCCCTGAGTTGATCGAGCTACTTGCCAGCGCAGACTTGCGCACGCGCTTTCTCGCCGAGATGTGCCTGCGCGCTGCGACGAACACTTGACTCAGCTTTCAGCCTGCCGGGCCGCAGGCCGAACGTGAGCGGGCAATTGAAGAATGGCGCGCGTGGTGGCAACAGCAACAGACGACGGCGAGGAAGCGATGGCGCAAACAGACAAACCAACAGGCGGTGGCGGCGGTGTGCGCGCGGACGAACGTGAGTTGATCGCGCAGGCGGGCTATAACGAGCGCGTCTTTCAGTTGGTGCGGCGTATCCCTGCGGGGCAGGTGATGACCTACGGCCAGATCGCGGAACTGCTCGGCGAGGGCTATACGCCGCGCACCGTCGGCTTCGTGATGCATGCGGCTCCCGAAGGTGTGCCATGGCATCGCGTTATCAACTCGCAGGGCGCATGCTCGACGGGGCGCGTGCTGCTCCCGCTCAACGTGCAGCAAAGTTTACTTGAAGCTGAAGCGGTGCTATTCGACGCGCGCGGTCGCTGCGACCTCAAACGCTATCGTTGGACGCCGGCAGAAGCGCGCGACGCGGACAACGAACAACGGGACGCGCAACCGAGCCTATTTAATTCGTGAATCGTGGATCGTGAATCGTGAATAGAGAAGATGGTTCTTTCTATTCACGACTCACGATTTACGACTTACGATTCACGATTCACGACTGTCACCTATTACCCTAAACTTATGAGCAACGAACCACTTGAACGACGCGCGCCTTACGCGGTGAGCGAACCGCGCTACAGCGTGTCCCCGCAGATGGTGACAACCACATTCGAGTTGCCGGGCTATTGCGTGCGGCAGAATCTCGGCGTCGTGCGCGGTATCGTCGTCCGCTCGCGCAACCTCTTCGTCAACATCGGCGCGCTCGTCAATTCGATGGTCGGAGGCAACATCACCGCCTGGTCGAACCTGTGCGAGACGACCCGCCGCGACGCCTTCGAGATCATGATCCAGCACGCCAGCGAGATCGGCGCGAACGCCATCATCGGCGCGCGTTACGACGCGACCGAAGTCTCCAGTGGCGCGACCGAGGTGCTCGCTTACGGCACGGCGGTCATCGTCGATCCCATTGACGCGGGCGACCTGTACAAATCATGAGCGCCGCCGCTGACGCGCTCACAGCGGCAGAACTGGCGCGGCTGCACGCGGCCTTCGCGGAGGTCGCATACGCGCGCTTGCTCGGACTCGAACTGACGGAGGTCGTGCGCGGCGCGGCCGTCGTGTCGCTCAGCTTGCGGCCGGAGTTGACGCGCATGGAGGGCATCATGCATGGCGGCGCGCTGGCCTCGCTCGCCGACACGGCCTCCGCTTTCGCTGTCCTCTCGCTGCTTGCGCCCACCGAGCAAACCGTCACGGTCGATCTCACGCTTCACTTCTTGCGCCCGGTCAAGCGTGGGCGCATCAAAGCGCACGCGCGCGTCTTGCGCGCCGGCCGCCGCCTCGTCACCGTCGCCATAGAGGTCTTGGACGAAGCGCAAGTCTTGGTTGCCACTGCGCTCACCACCTACGCCGTCCGGCGCTGATTCATTCCTTTCTTAAACCGCATCATATAAGGGCACAGAGCGCAAAAACATTTATCCACGAAACCACACGAACCGCCACGAAATGTCGTTTGTTCCGGTTCGTGTTTGTTCGTGTGGTTTCGTGGATAGTTTTTCCCTGTTGTCCCAATCTTTCGTAGTTTAATTTAGCGACATTCGTAGTCGTCCGCGCAGATGTCAGTTCTTTGGCCCGCCCGCTCAGCCCACAATTATTCATGGACATTCTTGCTGCCGGATGTCAATATGGATTTTGCCCCTGTCACCTCCCGATAGGGACTGCCTTAAACTCTCGCCACGATTGCTTTCCTCGGAGTTGGAAAGTTGGCCGCCCATGCTCTCGCTTTATCAAGCATTACTGTCCCAACATCCGCAGCAGCTGATCCCGGTGCGCTGTGCCGAGCAGACAATTGCCCAGTTACATCTCTATTTCGAGGATGTGGTGCTGGAAAATAAGCTGGCCGCGCTGGTGGTGGAGAGTTTGCCCGGCAAGCCGGAGCGGACGCCGCGCGGGCTTGCGCGCATCTGCGAGATCGCGCGAACGGCGCGGCACGCCTTCTTCTACACCGCGCCCGCCGACGCCTTGCACACGCTGCCGCCACCGGAGAGCGCAGGCCGGCAAACACCCATCTTGTTGTCCCGCACCACGCCGCGCAGCCCGAATGAGCATTTCATCCTGATCGCCGACGCGCGCTTTTCAGCGTTGCTCGTCAGCTCGACTAACGAAGCGGCAGCGGCCGACGCAGACTCGTTCGCCGAGCGCGATGTCGTCTGGACGTTCGAGCCGAACATCGTCTATTCCGCGCTTGAATATCTGATGGCGCGCGGCACAGCGGAGCGTTCCGCGCACACAGCAGAACTGGCCGCCGCTGTGCAGCAATGCATGCCGAAGGCGACTTCGTTGCAACTGACCTTGTCGGTCACGACGAAGTTGGCCCGGTTGCTGCAAGAACAGGCCGCGCGCGAAGTCGCCGTCAATCGCATCGCCTCCGCCATTCGCAGCACGCTTGAGTTGCCGAGCATCTTGCAGACGACGGTGGACGAAGTCGGGCGCTCTCTGGGCGCTGCGCATTGTGCGCTCCGGCTCACGGGCGAACCGGCACAGGCCGCCACGATGAAGTGTTATGCCCGTGCCACAGCCCAAGAAGATGTGCCCGAAGCTGAGCTAATCCGTCAACTCGACGCCAGCCACGAACGCCTCGCCGCGCACGTGCGGGCGCACGCGGCGGACAGGCGCAGCACCCTCGTGCTGACCGAAGAAGACGAGTTAGGCGCGGTGGCTTATGTGCCTATTATTTATCAGCAGGATTATATGGGCACGCTGCTCGTGCATGCGCCGAACGCGCGGCGGGGCTGGCAAAAGAGCGAGCGATTGTTGTTGCGCACGGTGGCCGATCAGGTTGCGCTCGCCATCAGCCACGCGCGTCTTCAACAACAGGCACTGACCGATGGGCTGACCGGTTGCTGCAATCGCCGCGCCTTCGACATGCAACTTGAGCGCGATCTGCAACTCGCCATGCGCATCAACCAGCCGGTCTCCCTGCTCATGCTCGACGTGGATCACTTCAAGCGCATCAACGATACCTACGGGCACGATGCGGGCGATGCGGCGTTGCGCTATCTGGCAATCATGCTGCGCGCGGAACTGCGCGCGGTGGACACGGCGGCGCGCGTCGGCGGCGAAGAGTTCGCCATCATCCTGCCGCAAGCGAATTGCGACGGTGCGTTGCTCGTGGCCGAACGACTACGCACGCGCCTCGCCGATACAGTTATGCCACACATCGGCCACCTTACGGCGTCATTCGGTCTGGCCTCGTTCCCGCAACACACCGGCACGAGCGCCCAACTCATCAAGCTCGCCGATAGCGCGCTCTACGCCGCCAAGCACGCCGGGCGCAATCGCATCTGCGCCACAGCCGCCGATCTCGCCGTGCCGGTGTCCCCAGAAAAATAAGAACTCACGCTGGAGGCGCAAAGCCGCAAAGAGCAGGACGCAAAGAAAAAGGGATAATTCCTTTGCGCTCTTCTTTGCGGCTTTGCGCCT
>JANMAD010000009.1:0-3587 GCA_031359515.1 Acidobacteriota bacterium
GCGGCGACGTGCGCCGGGCGCGAGGAGTTGCTGCGCGACGATGTGGGGCGTGACCTGTGGGCCGCCGATACAGAACTCGCGCGCTGCAAGCAGACGCACGGCCGGGTTGGGGCGAAAGGTCAGCTCGACGGATTGATCGAAGTTGACCGTGAAGTCTATGTTGCAAGTGTCGCAGTGGACGTTCTCTTGCAATTCGGCGAGCGTCGCGCTCGTCTGTTTCGCGCCGCGACAGAGCGGGCAGAGCATGTCCCAACGCAGATCGAGCAGCCCCGTGCGTGTCGCCCAGAGACATAATTCGAGCACATCGCGCCGCGCCGCCTGCCAATAATCGGCGAGCGCATATGGGCGCAGGTGCAACAGGGTGAGATCGTCAGCTTGCTCGATGGTCTTAACTAAGCGGGCGATTAACTCGACGGGCGCGCCTTGCACGAGCAATTTTTCGCGGGCTTGACTGAGCCGCGCGCGACCGCTCGGCGCAAAGCGCGCAGCCGGCGACGCAAGGAGATGCGAACCGTCGCCCGCCGCCAGTTCGTCGTAGCGGCGCACGACCGCCGCAAACTTGCGTGCGCTGAGTTGGCCGACTTGTAGTGGGATGGCAACAAGACCGAGCGGTGAGCTTGGTCGCGCCCAGACTTGATAAGTTACGTGTGTGCCGCCGTCGGGTTCGGGCTTTAGCTCGGCCACGACGCGCATCTCCGCGACGGGGCCGCGCGCGAGGCGACGCACGACGCCGAAGCGATAGGGCCTGATCCATTCAAACGGCTCTTCCTCCCATTCAACAGCCAGCCCGAAGCGCCGGAAGCCGAGGCGGCGACGCGCGTTCTTAAGCGGCGCTGCGTCGTCAGACAGCGGCGCGACGCCGGGCAAGCCGGCATCACGGTTAAAGCGGTTCGTGTCGGACAACAGCGGCCACAACGCCTCAGGGCTGGACTTGAGCCGCCATTCCCAACGGTAATGAAATTCTCGATAAGGCACGTTCGTGTCGGCAGAGCGCAAGCGCGCAGAGGTAAGCTTGGCTAACGGGGATTGTAACTCAAAAACGGTCGCGTATACATTTCAGTATAAGCGATTGTAGAGTCTATTCATGCTCGGCAGTAGAGGCAGTAACCACGAAATCATACGAAATAACACAAACGAGGACCACGAACTTCGTGACATTGCTTCGTGTTGTTTCGTGTGATTTCGTGGATAGCTTTTTTCGTCGAACATGAATAGCCCCTGAGACAATTGAGACCGGGCATAAGCACTGACCCGTGTGCTTATGCCCGGCCGAGAGATTGAGCGATTCAGCAGCGCGCCGCGCCGTAATGAACCATCGCGGCTGCTTTCGTGCCCGCCCTATGGCTGGCCGAATCTAAGCCGGTATTCGGTCGAGTTCATAAAGCCGTTGACCATCGTGCGGAAATCCGTCGGGTGCGCGGTCAGATAGTTGAGCCACGCATTGTAGCCGCTCGTATCCGGTGTCCTGCGCAGATAGCCGAAGTATTGAATGGCGACGAACGCGCCGTTAAACTCGACCGCATCCACCTCGCGACTCTGCGCGATGGCGCGCAAGACTTGCGCATGGGTGAGTGTTTGCGCGTTGAGGCGGTTGACCAGATCGGCGCGCGTGAGCGTCACTAGCGCCGTGCCGTCGGGGTTCGCCGGATCGGGCGTGGTGATCGCTTGCAGACCGTAGCGATTCAGCAGCGCGTCCACGTAGGCTGCGTGCGAGAGCGGGTCGTAGAGATTTCTGAATTCCAGCCGGCCGGCGAAGGCATCGGTGAACGCGGCCTTTTTCTGGAAGACCTCCGGCGAGGTCGCGCCTGTCACCGCGCGCATGTCGGGGATGAACTCGGCATAGACGGGCCGGCGGCCCAACGCGACCTTGTAGAAGAGATAGACGAAGTAGCCTTTAATGCGAAACTCTGGTGAGCCGAAGAAACTGGATGACACGAGCAGGCGGTCGCACTGTGCGGAGGGGCTATTCGGATCAAGGTTGTTCACGTCCGGGCAGCGATTCAAGATGCCCGTCCACGGCTCGCCCTGTTCCGGTTCGCGCGCGAGGAAATCGAGATACTGCTGGCGCACGAAGAACGGCGTGGTGAAGATCGGATTTGGCGACGCCGCCATATCGTTGTCGGTAATCGTGAGCGTCGCCGTACTCTGCGCGCCGAGCATGGTGCCCGTCGGATTGCGCAAAGCGAGTTGCACCGTCTCGTTGCCTTCGACGTGTGCATCATCAATCAGCGGGATCGAGATGCTGTGCTGTGCTTCGCCCGGAGCGAACGTGAGCGTGTCGAGCGTCGTCGCGTAGTCGCAACGCGCGTAGGCCGTGCCGTTGGCGGTGTCGCAACGTACTTCGGCCGGGTCGTCCACGGTGGTGAAGTCAACGCTTGCGGGCGCGGCCGTGTCGCCGGTGCGCGTGACGATGATCGTGGCGCTGCCGCTCGTCTCCGCAGCCAGAAAGTTAGCAGTGCTGAACTGTATGCCGGGTTGCGGCGCGGTCGGCAGCGGTTGCCATGCCGGGTCGAAGTCGTGCGCCGGGTGTCGGCTGAGATTCGTCGCGTTGCCACCGTTGATGTTGGCCGCGAACACGTCCCGGTTGCTGCTTGTTCCGCTGTTGTCGAACGTAATGCTCGTGCCGTCGGGCGACCATGCGGGGTTGGCAATCCCTGACCGAAGAAGCTGCTGATTGCCGCCGTCGGCGTTAATTACGAAGAGGTCATGAGCGCAAATGCTGCCAAACAATCCGCACAGAAAGACATCATGCACGAACAAAATCTTTGCGCCGTCGGGCGACCATGCGGGACTGTAGTTGAGCGCTATGTTTTGATTCCCGGTGAGTTGTCTGACATTGCTGCCATCGGCGTTCATTACGTAGATTTCTTCGCTAATAATAGCGGTGCTACTCTCGCCGTCAAACGCGATCTTTGTTCCGTCGGGCGACCAGACGGGGGCGGATAAGGGACCGCCTCTAATCGCCGCTTGCCTGCTACCGTCGGCGTTCATCACGACGATGTCGCTGAGAGTATCGTTAGCATGCTGACGAGTGAAGACGATCTGCGCACCGTCGGGCGACCAGTCGGGGCTGGTATCAGATGTCGGATTGTTCGTGAAGCGCGTCTGGTTACTACCGTCGGCGTTCATCACGTAAATCTCCGGGTTGCCGTCCCGTTGACTGACGAATGCGAGCTTCGCGCCGTCGGGCGACCATGCGGGTTGGTTGTCGCCCGCGCCCGTCGGATTGTTCGTCAGTTGTGTCTGGCTGCCGCCATCGGCGTCCATGACAAAAATCTCATTGTTGCCGTCCCGGTCGCTCACAAATGCGATCCTGCCGTTGGCTTTCAGTCCGGGCGTCTGCGCCGGGCTGCTCACGACTCGACCTGCGTTGGCTACATTTGCGGCGTGAGGCCGGGTCGAAGAGCGAACCGGACTGACAGAGAAACTGGCCATAACGACCGTAGCCAGTAGCAGGCAGAGCAGTTGCCGGGCATGATTTTTCAATTGGTTCAGGTGCGACATCTCATTTCTCCTTTCGAGTAAAGCGCGGGGCTGTGCCGTAGATGAATTGAAAGAATGAACGCAGCTTCAGGTAAAAAACGTGT
>JANMAD010000026.1:0-2691 GCA_031359515.1 Acidobacteriota bacterium
GACGGAGCATACTTATCGCCCCGCGCTCAAGACGTTCCTCGAATCGTTCGGCGGGCGCATCGTGGCGACGAACGAGCCGAAGCACGTCAAATGCGGCGCACCCGATTTCATCGTCACCGTCAAAGACATCTCGCAGGGCTACGTCGAAGCGAAGGACATCGGCGTCGCGTTAGACAATGAAGAGAAGTCCGAGCAGTTGCAACGCTACCGCGCGAGCCTGCGCAATCTCGTGCTGACGAACTATCTTGAGTTTCGCTGATACGTGAACAGCGAACCGCGTCTGACGGCGCAACCGGCAACGTCTGGATCAATCGCACGCAACACTTCGCAAACGTCCCCGCCGCCGTCTGGTCGTTCCACGTCGGCGGCTATCAAGTCGCGCACAAATGGCTCAAAGACCGCAAGGGACGCACGCTCACCTACGACGACCAACACCACTACCTGCGCATCGTCGCCGCCCTCGCCGAAACGCTCCGCTTAATGGCCGCCATAGACGACGTGATCGCCCAACACGGCGGCTGGCCGCTGAAGTAGCCGGGCACGAGCCACGTTAAGCGTCGCTATGCAAAGTCCTAGCTCCGTAGGAGCGGGATATTTGTAGCTATGGGCTGCTCTATTAGTGAGCCAGCTCCGTAGGAGCGGCATGTTGACATGTCGCTCCTACGGAGCTGGACTGAAAGACGCTATCGCCGGGCTACAAACATTCCGTCCCTAGCGGGACGCTGCAAACTGCTCTAAGGCTCTGGCCCCGCCGCCGCGCGTCCGCCTAAGTCGGCCGCGCCTTGCCGCCCAACTACGGGCGAGCGCGCCCTTGTTTGCGCGTAAACCTGTGTGATAGTGTGCGCCGCACGCCGGCCAAATTCGTTTCAACCACAGGGCGCTACGGCCACGGTCACTCTCGCGCGTGCCCTGCACAGATTGCACAGGAGACTCCCTATGAAAAAGTTAATCACCGCCGCATTGTTGCTCTGCATCGCCGCGTCCGTCGGGCTGGCTAAGACGCCGGCCAAGAAGGGTGGCAAACCAACCGGAGACAAAGCCGGCCTGACACAAGTCGCGAACGACTACTTCGCCGCGCTCAAGGCCAACGACACGAAGAAGTTCGGCGCATACATCGCCCCCGATTACACTTTCACCGACCTGAACGGCAAGCTGATGAGCCGCGACGAACGGTTGAAGGTTGTCGCCGGACAGGACAACAGCAAGCTCGTCTTCTCCGACTTGAGCGTCCGCACTTATGGCGGCACAGGCGTCGTGACGGGCGAGGCTACCGGCGCAGACGGCGTCCGCACACACTTCACGCAGACGTGGGCGTGGCAGGGCGGGCGTTGGTGGCTCGTCGCCGCGCAACGCACAACCATGACGCCGTAGCGGATAGCTGATAACCTGAATCATTAACCACGCAGCCACGCGCAATAACCCGATGCTCTTTACCTGCTTCGCGTCGTTCGTGTGGCTACGTGATTAAGTTTTGTCGCCTTGCTATGTGCCTTCAGTTTATCGCTCTCAACTTAACAATCGTCTGCTGAAGCTGCTACTCTGCGCCTACACGACACCGGCAGCAGTGGCTTATGGACTGGCCCCAATACAGCCTCGCTGTCGTATGCGAATACGTAAAGCGTCATAAATAAATTGCTCCGGCCGAAGTGCGGCGGTTACTGCTGCGATGAGCCGCCACCTTCAGCTCTGTATATTACCGGATGGATTCTTGCCTAGCCTCAACCGAAACGACCTAGACTAATGGAGAGAGCCAACTATGCGTAGACGCTTACTCACCGGACTACTGGGCATCGCCCTTGTCGTCACCGCGTTATCACCCCTAACAAAATCCGGCGCGGCGAAAGCCACCCGGCAAGAAGATACGCTAACGAGCAATGCCTCGGCCAAACCGGCCGGGCAGCCTGACTATGACATCCGGCTCGCCGGCACAGGCGAGTTCGCTGACTACGATCTCAACCCGGTGGCCGCCAAACAAGCAGGCGTGCAGAGCGCCGCGCAACGAGCGCGCGTGACGGCCGTTGATGAGTTCCGCGCCAGGCTTGCACCCGTCGCCGCGCAGAAGTTGCACGCGATGGTCAATGAAGCGGGCGCGCTCAAGAATCTTTTCATTGATGGGGCGGCGCTGTCCGAAGCGCAGCCGGGCGCACCAGATACGGTCGCGCGCGATTTCCTCAAACAGCACACCACGCTGTTCGCGCTGTCTGATACGAATATTAATGAACTGGAACTGCGCAACGAAGACAATGACGCGGGCACTACCTTTCTCACCTATGCGCAGACGGTGAAGGGGATCAAAGTCTTCGAGGGCGATGTGCGTGTGGTCGTCAACGGTAACGGCGAAGTGCTGAATGTGCGGGAAGGCTTTCTCGCCCCGCCGCAGAAGATCAAGGTCACGCCGACGTTGAATGAAGCGCAGGGCATCGCCAAAGCATTCGAGTACGCGGGGCGGATTGTCATCCCTGCGTTCGCCGAGACGAAGGGGCGCACCGTCAAAGGCGCGCAGGCAACGTTTGCCAATCCTTTAGACCTTGCCTTTGAAGAGGTGCTGTCCGAGTTGAACGTGGTGCGCGTGGGTGAAGGAGCGCGCCTTGCCTGGCACGTCTACACTGATGTCGGCCCGAACGAATGGTACGAAACCCTGCTTGACGCGCACACGGGCGAACTGCTCTACCGGCATAACCTTTACGTGTT
>JANMAD010000034.1:0-1929 GCA_031359515.1 Acidobacteriota bacterium
CGACATGGTGGCGCGCGGCGTGGTCGGTGCGGCGCAAAGTCTGGGCATCAAAGTGCCGGTCGTCGTCCGGCTCGAAGGCACGAACGTCGAAGAAGGGCAGCGCGTCATCCGCGAATCCGGCCTCAACTTCACCGTCGCCAACGGCATGAAGGACGCGGCGGAAAAGGTTGTTTCGCTCGCAAAACAGGCCGCATAAAGATCGTTCATCGTGATGCCGACACGCTGGTTCAAAGCTCTCGTTCTGCTCAGTCGCTTCGGGCTGGCCGCGATGTTTCTGTTCGCGGTCGGCGCGAAGCTCTACACCATCCGCGACTTCGTTGCGAACATGGCCAACCTCGTCGGCACGCGTTGGGCTTGGCCCGTAACGATCATCGTCATCACGGCCGAACTGCTCGCCGCGTTGTTGCTCATCACCCCGCGCACGGTGCGACTCGGCGGCGCGTTGGCGGCTTTGCTGCTCGTCGGCTTTGCCGGTTACGCGCTCTTTTATGTTTATGTGCAACACGGCGAGCCGCTCGAATGCGGCTGTTTCGGCGGCATCATCGCCAGTCAACTCGGCGTCTCGACGGCGTTGCGCAATCTCGCCTTGCTTGTGCCCGCGTTGCTCGTACTGTTCGGGCACAGGCGCGTGCGGTTGCCGTGAAAGATTTGTCCGTTGTCAGTGGTCAGTCGTCCGTTGTGTTCGTTGCGCTAAGTGAACGCTGAAGATGATACAGATAATCGGTGTAACTAGAATGCAACGGACAACGGACGACTGACCACTGACAGCTTTTGTTTAGGAGGCCTAATGGCAACGCTATCTTTCTGGGGCGGCGTCGGCACTGTGACCGGCTCGAAGTATCTGCTGGAAGCGAACGATCATCGTGTGCTGATCGATTGCGGTCTCTTTCAAGGTCTCAAAGAACTGCGTGAGCGCAACTGGCAAGACCCGCCGTTCGATCCCGCCGCACTTGATGCCGTGCTAATCACGCACGCGCACATAGACCACACAGGCTATCTCCCGCGCCTCGTCGCGCAAGGCTTCAAAGGCCCCATCTATTGCTCGCGCGGCACGGCCGACCTGCTCAAGATTCTGTTGCCCGACGCCGCGCGCTTGCAGGAAGAGGACGCCGACTATCGCAATCGCCACAACCTGACGAAGCACACGCCCGCCCTCCCGCTCTACACCGAAGACGACGCGCGCGAGACTTTGAAACTCATCCAGCCCGGATCGAACACAGGGGAAGTGATCGAAGTCGCGCCCGGTTTTAGCGCGAACTTCCGCATCGCCGGGCACATCCTCGGTTCGAGTCTCGTGCTGGTTGAAATCGCGGGCGCGGGCGATGACGGCAAGGGGCGGCGCGTTTTGTTCTCCGGTGATCTCGGCCACTATGATCAACCGATCATACGCGATCCCGTGCCGCCGCCAGCCTGCGATTACATGCTCGTCGAATCAACCTACGGCGACCGCCTGCACGACGCGGAAGACCCGAAAGACAAACTCGCGCACACCATCAACGAGACCGTCAAACGCGACGGCGTGATCCTCATCCCCGCCTTCGCCATCGGGCGCACGCAGGAGTTGATCTACATCATCCGCGAGCTTGAAGACGAGAAGCGCATACCTATACTGCCTGTCCGCGTTGACTCGCCGATGGCCGCCGCCGCTACGCAGGCGTACAGCCGGCGCACCGAAGAACAGGACGAGGACTATGCTTCGGTGCTGCGTCAGCAACGTCATCCGCTCCGCACGCACTCGATGGTCACGGCTGCATCGCGCGAAGAGTCGAAGCGTTTGAACGAGGAGCGCGGGGCACGCATCATCATCAGCGCGTCCGGCATGATGACGGGCGGGCGCGTGCTGCATCATGCGCGTCATGTCCTACCGGACGAGCGCGCCACCATCATCTTCGTCGGCTATCAAGCGGCGGGCACAATCGGCCGCCGCAT
>JANMAD010000064.1:0-4720 GCA_031359515.1 Acidobacteriota bacterium
CACGGCTGCGAGTTGGGCGAGTGCGGCACGTGCGCGGTGCTTGTTGATGGCCGCTCGATCCTCTCGTGCCTCATGCTCGGTCTCGACGCGGAAGGCCGCAGGGTGGGAACGGTCGAAGGCATGGCGACGGCCGCAGGGTTACATCCCTTGCAAGAGACCTTCGCCGACACGGGCGCGGCGCAGTGCGGCTACTGCACGCCCGGCTTCCTGCTCGTCGCGCAGGAATTGCTCGCGCACAAACCCGATCCGACGCGCGCCGAGATCAAAGAAGCCTTGAGCGGCAATCTCTGTCGCTGCACCGGCTACATCAAAATCTACGAAG
The DNA here is from genome assembly GCA_031359515.1 of Acidobacteriota bacterium. Lineage (GTDB taxonomy): Bacteria > Acidobacteriota > Blastocatellia > Pyrinomonadales > Pyrinomonadaceae > QHXQ01. The sequence goes on from JANMAD010000064.1 coordinate 323, forward strand.
CGGTCGAACTCGCGGCGGCGAAAATGCGCGGCGAAGAAATGACGCTACCGAAAGAGAGTGTTTACGGTTACGAATAGGTTGCCCTATCAAGCAGCATAAAAACGCTTGCCTCTCAGTGTCTCGCAGTAGACGAAGGACGAAAGTGAATGTCTCGCTCCAGAGCGATATTAAACGGCCTGAACAACCGGCTTTATGTAGAGGATGCCGCCGCGCATGAATGGTATCGCTTCGTGCTTTCGTTTCCGCCGCACATGGCCCGCGATTACATCAAGCGATTCAATCTCGGCCGCGCGGACTGCGTGCTAGACCCGTTCTGCGGCACAGGCACAACCCTTGTCGAAGCCCAAAAACTTGGCGTGGCGAGCATCGGCATCGAAGCCAACCCGATGGCCTACTTCGCCAGTCAAGTTAAGGTTGATTGGCGGCCAGCACCTGACGGGCTGATTCAACATGCAAACATAATTGCCGGCACAGCCCGCACCCAACTGCAAGCGGAAGGCATGGCGGACGAAGTTCTCATGTCAGAGGTTAGCCAGCCATTGCGGACGCTGCCGCCGGAGAGCTTTAAGCTGCTGCTAACAGATTCGATAAGTCCGCGCCCATTGCACAAGGTGCTCGTGCTGCTCGACGCAATCAAAGCGCACTATGACGCGCGCTATCACCGGCACGAACTCTTAGCCCTCGCCAAAGCTCTGGTCTGCTCGATTAGCAATCTGCACTTCGGGCCGGAGGTCGGCGTCAGCGCGACTAAGCAGCTTGATGCGCCGGTAGTTGCCGCGTGGCAGGCTAACGTGCGCGCGATGGCTAACGACTTGCGCGAGTTGCAAATGCACGGAGCCGCGCCGGCCAAAGTCTATCAAGCCGATGCGCGCCAGTTACAAGCTGTTATCAAACCGCGCTCCGTTGCTGCGGTTATCACCTCGCCGCCATACCCGAATGAGAAAGATTACACGCGCACAACGCGCCTCGAATCGGTAGTGCTTGGCTTTATCAATGACAAAGCGGAACTGCAAGCCCTCAAGCGGGGCCTGCTGCGCTCAAACACGCGCAATGTTTACAAAGGCGATACAGATGATACGTGGGTGGCGGAGCATACAGAGATTCAACGTATCGCCACCGCGATCGAAGCGCGCCGGATAGAACTCGGCAAGACGAGCGGCTTTGAAAAGCTCTACGCAAAAGTCACCAAACTCTACTTCGGCTGCATGGCGCGCCACCTCGCGGGGCTGCGCGCAGTCTTACGCCCCGGCGCATATCTGGCTTACGTGGTCGGCGATCAAGCGTCATACTTCCGTGTGCTGATTCGCACGGGCCAGTTGCTGGCCGATCTGGCCAAATCGCTCGGTTATCAGCTTGTTGATATAGACTTGTTTCGCGCCCGGCTGGCGACCGCGACCAGAGAGCAACTGCGGGAAGAGGTATTAGTCCTGCACTGGCCGGACAATGTAATCAGGATGCTCGCGCCGACGAAACATTTTAGTGAGGTGAATAGTTCAATGACTAAAAGCGAAGAGGTGAAGATCGCGCCTAACCGCTACGCACAGATCATCGAACGCATTTTCTTCGCGCACTATACAGCAGGGGCGACGGAGGTTTGTTTCGAGCGCAGCGAGATCGAAGTGGTCGCGCAAGAACTTCATATCAACCTGCCCAAGAATTTAGGCGACATCGTTTACAGTTTCCGCTATCGCGTGGCGCTGCCGGCAGCAATCCGCGCGAAAGCCGCGAAGGACAAGCAATGGATCATCCGGCCCGCAGGCCGTTCTAAGTATTGCTTTGCGCTCGTAGCTGAGCACAACATCGTGCCGACGGCACTGAAGGCTGAAACGAAAGTGCCCGACGCGACGCCGGGGCTGGTCACGATGTACTCGCTCGACGATGAGCAAGCACTGTTGGCCAAACTTCGCTATAACCGATTGATTGATATTTTCACTGGCGTCACCTGCTACTCGCTGCAAAATCACCTGCGGACTTTCCTAGCTGGCATCGGACAAGTAGAAACTGATGAGCTTTACGTCGGCGTCGATAAAAAAGGCCGGCACTACATTTTCCCGGTGCAGGCTAAAGGCGGCACGGATAAGCTCAACATCGTGCAGATCGAGCAGGACTTTGCGCTCTGCGCGAGTAAATTCCCGGACTTGATTTGTCGGCCTGTCGGAGCGCAATTTATGGCAGGCGACCTGATCGCGCTCTTCGAGTTTGAAAGCACGCCCGAAGGTGTCAAGCTAGCACAGGAAGAGCATTATCGGCTGGCCGCGTCAGACGAAATAACGCCCGAAATTTTGAAAACCTACCGAGAGCGATTGCCAAGCGAATAAGCGCAGCAAAGCTTACCAGTAGCACTAAAGTTATGACCGATAACGGCAACAACAGCGGGCGCAACGGCCAGCCCTTCACGGTGGTCGGCAAACCGTTTCGCAAGGTGGATGCCCGCGCGAAATGCACCGGGCAGACGCGCTTCGCCGACGACATCGTGCTGCCGCGCATGCTCTACGCCAAGCTGCTGCGCTCGCACGAACCGCACGCGATCATCAAAAGCATTGACATTGCGAAGGCACGCGCGCTGCCCGGCGTCTATGCCGTCATCACCGGCCAAGATTTGCCGCAGTCTTACGGCATCCTGCCGGTCAGTCAGGACGAGCATGCGCTCTGCATTGATCGCGTGCGTTTCATCGGCGACCCCGTGGCGGCCGTCGCGGCGATTGATGAGGACACGGCCTTTGAAGCGATGAACTTGATCGAGGTCGAGTATGAACGCTTGCAGACGATCACGAGCATCGAAGAAGCGTGCCTGATCGACGAGCCGCGCATACACGAGTACGGCGACACGGGCAACATACACAAGCAGGTGCATCTTGAGTTCGGCGAGCTTGACGAAGGCTTCGCTGAAGCCGATCTCGTGCGCGAAGACATTTTCTTCTACGAAGGCAACACGCACCTGCCGATGGAACAGCACGCGGCCGTCGCACACTACGATGCGGACAACAAGCTCACGCTCTGGAGTTCCACGCAAACGCCGCACTATGTTCATCGCGCACTCGCCAAAGTTTTAGGCTTGCCTGCCGCGCACATCCGTGTCATCGCCACGCCGAACGGCGGCGGCTTCGGCGGCAAAAGCGATCCGTTCAACCACGAGGTCGCCGTCTGCAAGCTCTCGATGCTCACGGGCCGGCCCGTCAAGGTTACGCTGACGCGCGAAGAAGTTTTCTACTGCCATCGCGGCCGTCATCCGGTGTTGATGAAAGTCAAAACCGGCGTGAAGAAAGACGGCGCGATCACCGCGATGGATTTTCAGTCGTTCCTCGACGGCGGCGCATACGGCTCTTACGGCGTTGCGTCCACGTTCTACACGGGCGCGCTGCAAACGGTGACTTATGACGTGCCGCGCTATCGCTTTCGGGGCTTGCGCGCGTTCACCAACAAGCCGCCCTGCGGGCCGAAGCGCGGGCATGGCACGCCGCAACCACGCTTCGCGCTCGAAATCCAACTCGACAAGATCGCCGACGAATTAAAACTCGATCCGGCCGAGATGCGCCTCAAACATCTCGTCAAGCCCGACTCGCTGACGGCGAACTACTTGCGCATCGGCACGATGGGTCTCGGCAAGTGCATCAAGAAAATCGTCGCGGGTTCGGACTGGAAAAATAAATATAAGAAGCTGCCTTACGGGCGCGGCGTGGGGCTAGCATGCAGCAGTTACATCTGCGGCGCTGGGCTGCCGATCTACTGGAACAACATGCCGCATTCGGGCGTGCAGCTTGGGCTTGATCGACAGGGCGGCGTGCGCGTCCAATGCGGCTCGACCGACATCGGGCAAGGCTCTGATTCCGTCCTCGCCTACGTTGTTGCAGAAGTCCTCGGCATAGACCCGTTCGACATCCGCGTGCTGACCGCCGACACCGATCTCACGCCTGTTGACCTCGGCAGCTATTCGAGCCGCGTCACTCTGATGACCGGCAACGCCGCGCTGCAAGCCGCCGAACGTGCGCGCGAACTGCTCGCCATCGCCGTCGCGGAAAAACTCGGCGCGCCGATTGAGAATCTCGCGTTCGCCGAGCGGCGCGTGTTCGACGTGGAGAACCCGGAGATCGGCGTGACGTTCGCCGAAGCGGTCGTGCTGGCCGAAGCGAAGTACGGCACGCTGGGCACGGTCGGCTCGTACACGCCGCCGCGCTCGCCCGGGCGTTTCAAAGGCGCGGGCGTCGGGCCGTCGCCGGCTTACAGTTATTCGGCCGCCATCGCCGAAGTTGACGTTGACCCCAGCACCGGCTTCGTCACCGTCCCGCGCATCTGGATCGGGCACGACATCGGCCAATCAATCAATCCGATGCTCGTCATGGGGCAGGTCGAAGGCGGCGTCTATATGGGTCTCGGCGAAGCGTTGATGGAAGAGATGAC
>JANMAD010000069.1:0-9291 GCA_031359515.1 Acidobacteriota bacterium
CCGATGCCGACGGGCACGGCCACCTGGCGCGCCGGTCTCATCAAGTTGCACGCCGACTGGCTCTTCGTGCGCAATGCGCGCGTGCTGCGCTGGGGCGTCGCGCGGCCGCTCAACGTCTCTGATCACTGGCCCGTCTGGGCCGAGATAGAGTTACCGACGTAAACGCAGACGCGGCATACGATGACTAGAGCCAACCAATCGAGCGCGCAGATCACGAGCCGACACAATCCGCTCGTGCAACGCGCACGCGCTGTGCGCGCCGGCAAAGATGCGAGTTTGATCTTCATCGAAGGCATGCGTCTGTGCGCGGAAGCGTTGCAGGCCGGGCTTCTGTTTGAAGTCGCGTTGTTCACCGCCGCTGTCGCGCATGATGCACGCGGGGCGAAGTTGCTGGCGGAGTTGGAGCGCACAGGCACGCGGGCTGTTGAAGTGAGTGAGACTTTGCTCGCATCAATCGCCGATACCAAAAGCCCGCAGGGTCTGGTGCTATTGGCCCAGCGCCCCAAAGCTGCTCAAACTGCGTTTGCGTTGCCAGCAAACCGCGCGCCGCTCGTGGTCATCATGCACGGCATCAATAACCCGGCGAACGCGGGCGCGATGCTGCGCGTCGCCGAGGCGGCCGGCGCGACCGGCGTCATCGCCACAGCCGGCACGACCGACCTGTTCGCGCCTAAAGCTTTGCGCGGCGCAATGGGATCAGCTTTCCGCCTCCCGCTCTGGACGGGCGCGCAATTCGCCGACGCGCTCGCGTGGTGCAACGCGCACAATATCAGCACTGTCGCCACCGACCCACGCGCCACCAGCACGCACACAGAATTTGATTGGACGACGCCCCACGCGCTCATCATGGGCGCAGAGGCCGCCGGTCTCAGCGCACAAGAGGCGGCCGCTGCCGCGCAACGCATACGCATCCCCATGCGCCCACCCGTCGAAAGTCTCAACGTCACGTCCGCGCTTGCAGTCGTACTCTATGAGGCAATGCGGCAGCGGGAGAAGAAGTAGGCAGTAGGCAATAATAATGATTATCGCGCCGCGTGGTTAGAATTGTTTTTAACCGCCTACTGCCTACTGCCTACCGCCTACTCTTTCCTCCTTCTCTCACGGCGCATCTATCGGCTAGAATAGCGCCAGCGCCAGCAAGCTTATTATTTCCCTCCCCTATGTTTGGTCGCGCCGGCCCTTGCGGTTCACCGGCGCGGGTCGCGTATGCTCGTTGAACCCCGGCAGGGCGGAGACGTATAGATTCGCATGGACGAAAAAGCAGAACTGAACGCGGGGCGGCCGAAGCGCGACGAGGCGTTGGTCGAGCGTCTATTCCGGCGCGTGCTGGATCGCGTCGGCGCGGTAGTGGATCGCAAACTCGGGCGCGAGCTTGAGGCGCAGAGCGGCTTCACCACCTCGCGCTTGATCGAGCGCATGAACCGGCTGATTGACGAGCGCGTGCGCCAGGACGCACGGCGCGGGCGCATCGCGCCGCATCAACTCAAGCTCAAAATCGAATGGGGCACGCACTCCGAAGCGCCACCTGAAACGCTCAAGGAGCTTGAGCACGAAATACTCGCCGCCGCGATTGATCACATCAACGATCAACGCCTGCGCACGCTTGCGCCCGTCGAGATCGAGACCATCGTGGACATCTTCACGACGGGCATCGCAGTTGATCCAACATTTGGCGAATTTGCAGACGAGCTTAAACAAGAGGACGAAGCGCGGCGGCGTGAGGCCGAAGGCATCCCGAACGATCTGCCGAAGGCTGAGCTAAAGCCGCAGGAAATATCGCTGGGCACGCGCGTGACTGCGCCCGACGGCGCGTTCGAGACGCAACTACGACTCCTGCCCGGCGGGCGGCGCTTGAGCGTCGGGCGCGCACACGATAGCGATCTGCATCTCGACCACGCCAGCGTCTCGAAGATTCACGCCGCGCTGTTAATGAACCGCGAAGGCACGCTGTTGGTCGCCGACACCGGCTCGACCAACGGCACTTACATCAACGGTCGCCGCATCGCTTACGGCGAAGCGCGCCAGATTGACGACGGCGATGTCGTCGGCTTCGGCGATGTTGAGGTCAGGTTTAGAAAAGCAGTGACGAGTGACCAGTGACGAGTGCCGAGTGACGAGAAACATACTCGCTCACTCTTGTCTCTCATCGCTTATCACTCGTCACTCGTCACTTCCAATTATGTTGTTACTTGCCATTCCTGAAAAACTACCGGCGTTGCTGAGTCTCATCTATACGGCGGGGCTGGCCCTGATGGTTTTGTGGTTGGGCGTGTCGTTGGTGCGCGGCATGCGGCATAGACACTCCGGGCTGGCGGCGGTCGCGCCGAAGGATATGCCCAGAGAAGTGCGCCAACGGCTCGGCGTCACCTCGACGAATCGCGGTCTCTACTGGTTGCGCTGGCTGTTCGTTTTGCTCGCCCTCACCGTCTTTGGTTTCCACGTCTATTGGGCGCAATATGCCGCCGAGCGCAATGATCGCTTCGATGAATTGAACTACAAAGACCTGCGTAACCGCCGCCTCGCTGAATCAACTCTGCGCGGGGGGATACTTGATCGCAGCGGCAAACTTGAGAACGCGCTCGCGCTCTACACACGCGGGGCGGACGGGAAGATCGTGCGCACCTATCCGCTTGACCGCGAGATGGCGCAACTGTTCGGTTCGGATCGCGGCGATGCCGGACTTGAGCGCGGTTTGTTCGGGGTGCAAAGCGGAGCCGCGCCCGAAGCGCTCGACCTCGCGCTCAATCGCGACATCAAGCAGCCGGCCAATCTGGATGTGCGTTTGACGATTGACCGTGAGTTACAGAAGACGGCCGTCGAGCAGTTGCGCGACCGGCACGGCGCAGCCGTCGTCTTGAATCCGCAGACGGGCGAAGTGCTGGCGATTTACAGCAACCCGTCCTATTCCATCGAAGAGGTACAGGACGAAGCCAACTGGATCAAGCTCGATGCGAATAAGCGCGATCAGCCGCTCGTCAATCGCGCGTTGCGCGCCTACTATATTCCCGGCTCGACTTTCAAGACCGTCATCATGATCGCCGCATATCTCTCCAACGCGCAGGATGCACAGTTCACTTGCAGCGCCGCCGGCTACGTCGCCTCGTCCGGTTCGCCCCCTATCCTCGATAGCGGCGGCACGGGCGAAGTCCACGGTCACATCGGCATTGACACGGCCTACGAGGTCTCCTGCAACCAATACTTCGCGCAACTCGCCGTCAAGCTCGGCCCGGAGCGGTTGCAACAGGCCGCGCAACTACTCGGCATCGGCACTTACGACGATCCGGTGGACACGACCCGCGGTCGTCGCCGCCCCGACATCTGGAACGCAAGCGCACCTTCCGTTGCCCGCGCGCTCGCGCCTGCGGAATCAGCCATCGTCACCAATCCGAAGATCAGAAAATACGATCTCGCGCTCGAAGGCTTCGGGCAAGGTTATGCAGGACAGATGACGCCTTTGCAGATGGCGATGGTGGCGGCGGCGGCGGCGAATCTCGAAGGGCGTTTAATGAAACCGAAGATCGAGTTCAATCAGCCGCCCGTCATGTTCAATCAGATACTGCGCCCTGATCAGGCCGCGCAGATTCGCCGCATCATGGGTCTCGTCACACAAGGGCCGTCGGGCACGGCCACTTCGGTCTTCGCGCCCATCACGGCGCAAGGGATTTTAACCGGCGGCAAGACCGGCACGGCCGAAAAGGAAGTGCCGGTTTATGATCCCAAGACCGGCGAACCGAAGAAGGTCAAACGCTACGAGCGCGACCGGCGCGGGCAGATCATACGCGAGTATGAAGAGATCATGATTGATCGCGAGCACAAGCGGGTGGACAGTTGGTTTCTGTGCATCGCGCCGCTCGACTACCCGCAACTCGCCATCGCCGTCATCATCGAAGCCGGCGGTTATGGCGCAAAGGCCGCCGCGCCTGTCGCCGCTGCGCTCGTGCTAAAGGCACGCGACCTCGGACTACTGATGAACACACAGACACAGCCCGGCACACCGGCACAGCAAACGGCTCGTCCGGGTCAGCCCCAACTTCGGCCACAGCCTGCGCCACAAGGCCAACGGACTGCGCCGGCCAAAGGCCAACCAACTCCAAGCACCAAACCCGCGCCGCCCCGTGCCGCGCCGACGCGCAATCCATAAGAGATAACAGTCGCTTGGTTAATTCATCTATCTTAACCGCGACGCTTGAGGGCTTGATGGATTCAAAATTTTTACGGGCAGAAGAGTTCGGGATCAGATTGGAGATCGTGCGCGGTCTGCCGATTTGGGAGCCGTACCCTGTTTATAAGCATCAGAAGGCCGTTGATCGCATCCGTGCCACGATCACACAAGCTGAGACTAATGCGTCGCCGGATGGCGGTTGCGCCTGCGTGCATGCGGCCGACGTTTACATCAGCTTCCCGGATGGCTCGCTGAAGCGACCCGACATCTCCATCTTCCGCCGCGAGCCGGAAGATGAAGAGGAAGCGCTCAAGGTCGTGCCGGATGCCGTGATCGTGGTGAGCAGCAAAGGCTACGAAGCGAAAGACCTTGAGATCGGGCCGGACTTCTATCTGGCGCAAGGCGTCAAGGATGTCGTAGTCTTCAACCCTTATACTTTGCTCGTGCTGCACGTGCGGCGTAATGAAGTAGTGCGCCATGTGTCGCCGGTTGATATTCAGTTATTGTGTGGCTGTCGCTGTACCGTTTAGCTGCATTGCTCGCAATTGTTCGATCAAGGAAAAGGTTTGCATGAAGAATCGCGCGTCGTCACATCTGTTAGCAATAGTGGTTATCGTCGGCTTCGAGATCATTGGCTACGTGGGCGTGACGCGCGCGGCGTTGCTGCGCGGTTATCAGCCGCCGTTGGCGAGCGCGGTGCGCGATCTGTTGTTGTTCGTGCCCATCATCGCGCTCGTGTTCTGGCTCTCGCGCGTGAAACGCTTCGCGGGCAATTGGACGTTGTTCACCATCGCCATCCTTCTCTTCTCCGTTGGGCTGCTCGTGCAGTACCGGCTCTATAGCGATCCGGAATACAACTCGCGCGACAAGGCCAACGCCCGTGCGCAGAAGACGCAAGTGCTGCGCCTGCGCTACATCAACCAGAATTACGACGCTGAGAAAAAGAAGATGCTGGGGCTGCCGACCGACCAGCAGCAGGCCGAGGCGATGTTGGAGCAACAGGCCGAGGCGCGCCAGTCGAGCATCGGAGCGCGCAACGTGCTCACGTCCGGCTATACGTGGATACCTCTGCTCGCCTTCGCCGCGTTCGCGCTCGCTTATAGTTTCTGTGTGCGCGACGATTTTTTGAACTGGACACAGCGGCATAGTTTTATCATCGTGCTGGCGACGCTCGTGCCGCTTGCGGTGGCCGTCGTCACCTCGAAGGCCGGCAAGGCGCTCGGTAACATGACGCCGTGGGAGCCGGCCAAGATTCCCTTTCTGCTCGGCTTCGCCGGGATACTGACCGCTTATTATCGCGATCTGGCTAAAACCTATTGGGGCTTACCCCGCGCACAGGCTATCGTCCCGCTGATCGCGATGGCGCTCTTTCCCTTCATTCCCTTCTTCGCGTTGAAGGACTTCGGGCAGATGCTCGTCTTCAGCGGCGCGTACGCGGTGCTTTATCTCGTCGCCGTGCGTCGTTGGCCGCAACTGCTCGTCTTCGTCGGCTCGGTCGTGCTGGCGATCAGCATCCTCGTCGTGGGCGCGTTGCCGTTAGACGTGCAAGAGAAAGTGCCTTTGCTGCCGACGCTCGCGCGTCCTGTCTCAGCCGCGCTGCCCGCGCGCATACAGCAGCGTTTCCACCTGTGGCTTGACGGCTTCGATCCGCCGCCGATAAACGCCGGGTGGTGGCAGAAGGATTACGAAGAAGCCATCGCGCGCGATCCGCAGATGAAAGAACTTGCAGCCGAGAGCGAAGCGATGCAGCACGCGGTCAACGTGGACGTATGGTTCGACCGCATCGCGTTTCAACCGGCGCAGGCGACTTTCGGCATCGCATCCGGGCGCACGACCGGGCGCGGTCTCGGTCTCGGCTTCGCCGAAGTGATCCCCGTGGCTGATTCCGATTACATCTACGCGGCCATTGCCGAAGAGCTTGGTTTGGCGGGCGGCGCAGTGGTCATGCTCGCACTGATTGTATTTGTCAGCGCGGGTGTGCGCACCGCGCTTGATGCGCGCGATATGTTCACCAAACTATGCGCGGCGGGTTTGACGGCGTTCATGGGCTTTCAAGCGCTCGTCAACATCGGCGGCATCACGCGCGCCTTGCCCATGACCGGCATCACGCTGCCTTTCGTCAGTCACGGCGGCTTCAGTCTGATCACGAGTTTCGCCATGCTCGGTATGTTGCTGGCCTTTTCGCATCGTAATGCCGTTGACGCGGCCGGCGTGCCCGCGCGGGCGACACCGAATAAACTCCGCACTGAGCGCGAAGGATTGGCGCTGGCAGCGGTCGAGTAAGCGCAACGGACTATCAGCAGCAGGTAGAAGGCAGAGAGCAAAGATGAGTGAGCAATCAGCAGAAGTGATGCTTGAGACAGCGGCCGTATCTGATCGCGGTCTTAACGAGAAACGGCCGCTGAACGAGGACTCGTACCTGCTCGACGCCGAGCGGCGCATCTTCGTCGTGGCCGATGGCGTGGGCGGCGCGGAGGCGGGCGAGGTCGCATCGCAGACGGCCGTGGAAGTGCTGGAAGAAGCGTTCCGGCATCAACGCCCCGGCGACGACGTGGAAGACTTGATGGAGTTGGCCATCCAACGCGCCAACGCTTCGATCTATCAACTCGCGCACGAGGAACGTCGCTTCGCCATGATGGCGACGACGGTTGTCGCCCTACATTTAACGGGCCGCCGCGCCGTGATCGGCCACGTCGGCGACTCGCGGCTATATCGCATTGCGCCCGATGGGCAAATTAATCGTGAGACCGAAGATCATTCGGTCGTCGAAGAAGAGGTGCGCGCCGGGCGCATGACGGCCGAGCAGGCGGCACATCATCCGAGCCGCAACGTCATCAGTCGCGCGTTGGGCGCGGAGCAGACGGTGGAAGTGGATTTAAAGTCCATCGAAGTGGCGGACGGCACGATCTTCCTGCTCTGTTCCGACGGCGTCACGCGGCACATTCCGGATGCGGAACTGAGCGCGCTCGTGCGCGAAAGCGAATCGCTCGCGGCCGCCTGCGCTGAATTGAAACGACGCTGCTACGAGCGCGGCGCGGAGGACAATTTGACCGCCGTCATCGTGCGCGTCGGCGCAACGGCCGCACAACAGAGGGCTGCTGCGGCCGAATACGACCATGCAGCGCAGACGATCCGCGACCAGCGCATACCGCACGTTGCGCCGGCAGCGGCATCAGTTGCCGCCGCCGATCCGGTAACGCATTTACAGCGCCCGCTCGCCGGCGCAGCTGCGGCCAACAAGCACAATCGCGTGGTCGTCACCGCGCCCCAACCGGACGAACAACCTGCGCGCACGCCGGACGCGCCCGCCGCGCCGACAGAGCGCAGCGCGGTGGGCCGCGCCGGTCGTTGGCTCGGCACACTACTGTTCGTGCTGGCTGCGGCGGCACTCGCTTTCTACGGCGGGATGCGTTATCAGCGCACGCTCACTAGCTTCGAGAACATGCAGACGGCGAGCGTTGTCGCCAGTCCGACGCCGGAGAATCCAACCGCACGCTTCGAGCGACTGCGGCGCGAAGTGGACAACGCGCCCGCTGTTGCGGCGCAGCAATACAAGAGCGAGTTGGACAGCCAACCGCCGAACGCGCGCGATCCGCAAACGCTTTACTTATACGGGCGCGCTTTGCTGCTCTCCGGTAAACAACATGAGGCGATTCAGACCTTCGACCAAGTGATTCAATGGCTGAACGAGCATTCAACGGTAAGTTCGGCGCGCGATCCGTTGCGCGTGGAAACGCGGATTGCAACGGCCGCCGCCGCTTTGAAATCTAACGACCCGGCCGCGACCGCGAAGGCCGCGCGCGAGCTTGATGAAGTGATCGAACAACAGGCCGGCGCGACCACGCCCGCCGGCTTAGCGTCACCAACGCCCGGCGGCTTTGCATCGCCAACGCCCGCGCCGACGCGGTGAGTGTTTGCTGCATTATGTTTTGTGTTTGCTTGCAGCGCTAACAACTTTCGATGAGTGAACTAAAACTCCAACAGACACGGCTGGACGGGCGCTACGACGTACTCGAATGTCTGGGGCGTGGCAGCTACGCCGAAATTTATGTCGCGCGCGACGAAGCGGCCGCCCCCGGCGCGCCGGAATTGGTTGTCATCAAAGCGCTCAACGTTCAGTTACAAGGCGCGCTTGATCCTGAGTTGGAACATACGCTGTTAGATAATTTTCGCAATGAGGCCGTCGCGCTCGACCGCGTGCGCCATCCGAATGTCATCAACCGGCTCGGCCATGGCACGGCCATAGACCTCGCCGGGCAGACGTTTCATTATCTCGTGCTCGAATACCTGCCGGGCGGCGACGTGGCCACGTTGTGTCGCAAGAACCCGCTGCCGCTTGAGCGCACACTGGGTTACATCGAACAAATTTGCGCGGGTCTCGCGCACGCGCACGCGCACGATGTCATCCATCGCGACATCAAACCACAGAACCTGTTGCTGACGGGCGACCGCGAAACGGTCAAGATCGCGGACTTCGGCATCGCCAAGATCGCCGCGCTCGAAGGCGCGATCACGCGTGTCGGCACGGACATCTATGCCGCCCCGGAGCATCATCCTTTGCGCGCGACAGGGCCGCTCGACACGGCCGCGCTAACGAGCATGCCCCAACTGCTAACGCCCGCCGCCGACATTTATTCACTCGCTAAGACCGTGTACATGATGCTCACGGGCGAATCGCCGCGCCGTTTTTCGCAACAACCGATCAGCGAGTTGCCGGCGCATGTGGCCAATGAGACGTGGGCGGCTTTCGTCTTGCGCGTCTTGCGTCATGCGACTGAGACTAATCCCGCGAAGCGTTACCAGACCGTGCCTGAATTCTGGGCCGAGTTGCGCGATGCCGCGCTGCCGCAGACGCGCCTACTGAGCCTGCCCGACGGCGACGAGACGCGCCCGCTCAAACAGGTGCAAGCCACAGAGCGGGCGCAGGAGTTGCCGCCGCGCCCGCAGCCTGTGCAATTTGCGCTCAGAGCGCAAGCCCAGCTGCTGCCCACGGATGCGCCGGTGCGCCCGCGCATCGTCGTGCCCGTGTCGGCCGCAGCGGCGATGGAACAGCGCGCGGTTGTTAAGGAGATGCCCGCGCCGGTGCAAAAAGCTCCGTTGCCTGCGCGCGTTGAAGGGGCGCGCAAAGA
>JANMAD010000073.1:0-4675 GCA_031359515.1 Acidobacteriota bacterium
GATTAAGAGCGCTCGACTCTTTTCAACTCGCGGCGGCGCTCGTCTGGTGTAAGGAGCAGCCGCGCGGACGGCTCTTCGTTTGTTGTGATGTAAGGCTGGCGGCGGCGGCGGCGAAGGCGGGCTTTGACGTGCTGCCGTAACTTATATGCACTAACTCTGTCAAGCTCGATTCATAGCTCTTTACAAGAGACTTTCATAACGCGACAGCCGCTCCAGATCATTCGACCTTGCTTTCAACACATATTTAGTTTAGCATCTGGATACGTACTCAGATAAGGATGTATTACCGTTATGATCAAACAAGTGACCGTCACCGATTTGCAGCGCCGCGCCGCCGAAGTGATCAGCGGCCTGCAGGAAGGCCCCATCGTCATCAGCCAGCGTGGGCGTCCAGCAGCCGTCATCGTCACCGCAGAGGCTTACGAGCAGATGGAGCAGGCGCTCGCCGAGGTCGAGGCTAAGCAGGTGCGCGAGATCGTCGATGCCGGACTCGCAAGCTACCGCGCCGGGCACACCTTGTCACACTCGACAGTCGCACGACGCGCCCGGGCCGCGCGCCGGAAGAAGTGAGCCTCGCCGATGCCGCGCGTTGTGTGGACAGAGGAGGCCGAAGAGCAACTCATTGCCATCCCTTCGGATGAGACAGTCGAGGAGTTACTCGCCTTGGCTGCTGGGCTGGCCCGCTTCCCGGAGCGCGGGCGGCACGTCCCGGAACTTCAGGATCATCCTGAATATGAGATCGTGCGCGAAGTCATCCTGCCACGCAAAGCGAGGGTCTTTTACCTCTTCGTGCCGGACTCCGACGAGGTGATCATCCTCGGCTTGCTGCCGCGCGGCGGCGTGTTCCGCTCGCGCGTCCTCGGCCCACGCTTTGAGTCTGACTAGGAGAAGGCGTAGACAACAGGGACGCATCAACTACACGGAGTCGCTCGACCTGCGCCTGCTTCTCCTTAATGTGCACGAGCGTTGTTTCCAGTCCCGCCGTTTCACCTTCCCATCCCTTCCGCTTCGCCTCGTCTAACAACCTGTAGGTGTCTGCCTCGATCTGCACGAGGCGCGGCAATTGCTCGACATCCATGCGCAGCATCGGGCAGCGCACGCAGGCGTGTTCGTGCGGGCAGTCCGTGCCGTAAGGCCGATAGCAGTCGCCCAGTGCCAGCTTACGGCGACGAAAGTGCTGCGCGAACTCCGTCCACTCCGCTGCGGTCGGCTCGCGGTACTCGTGCGGCGGGCGGAAGGCACGCCGCTTCGCCAGATGCCGCTGATAATGGCGGACAACTTCATCCTCGTACACGGCCACGTACCCGCGTGTCGTGTTGAGGTCAGAGTGGCCGAGCAACTTCGCGGCGATGTGGAGCGGCAGCCCGCCGTTCACCGCCTCAGTTGCGAAGAGTCGCCGGAAGTCGTGGGCCTGAAAGACGATGGGCGCGCCGTCATGGTCTTTCAGGGCGAGTTCGAGGCTGGCGTTGCGGAGCAACGTCCGCACGTGTTCGCGGCTGAAGACGCCGCGCTGCCTTTTCGGCCCGCCCTGGAACAGGTACGGCAGCGGCGCGCCGATGGTGCGCTCCAGCGGGTCGTAGCGCGGGATGCACGGAATGCTCGGTGCGTTCCCGCGCGCACGCCTGACGATCTGCGCCAGGGCGTGCGCCAGCTCAGGACAGACCGGCAGCACGCGCTCGCGGTCCTGCTTCGAGGGCGCGACCTGTAACAAGAGCACACGCTGGCCCTCTGTCGTAATGTGATCGCGGATGCTCAAGTGCGTCAACTCCGTCAACTCTTCGCAGCGTAACCCCGTCAGCCTGAGCACCTCGGTGACGGCCCAGGCCCAGAAGGCGCGGTCTTCTCTGAGCCGGCAGTTGATCATCGGCGCGGCGGGTTCGTCGAGACGCCTGACGATGACCGGCACCAGTGTGCCGACTCGCTTCTCTTCATTGAGTCTGTTCCGCAGTCGCTCGTAGCGCACGCCGTCCGACTCGAAGCTGTCGCCTTCGGCGCACTCAAGCGCCGCGGCGAGCAGTCGCTTCATCTCATCACGGCGGGAGCGCACGTGCGCGACGAACTGCGCAAGGAACGGCTGCATCAGGCGAATACGCGCGTGCGTGCGCGCCTTCTGCTGGAGGACGCTCTTGCGGTTCGCGGCCAGGTCACTCTCTCGGATGGGGCACGGGCAGGCATACTTCGCCCAGACCTCCGGTCGTGTCTGCGACCACTGCACGATGTCGAGGTAGAAGGAACGGATGTGAAAGAGGATGGCGACGACTTCCAGCCGGGGCTTCCCATTAGGCAGCACGCGCAGGCGGCACTTCCATTCTTCCATGACTTTGGTTGGAATGTTGAGACTCGTCACTTCCGGGTGGCGCTCCTCTATGTCGCGCCAGAACAGCTTGACCAGGCGATAGGCGAGCTGCCGGAGGGAGTTGAAGTCCAGAGCCGGGGCGCGCTCTTTCATATAAAGCACGAAGGCTTGGCGTACCTCCGGGTTCTTGACGCCGAAGCTGTCGACGAGTTACTCGACCGTGGGCCGCGCCGTGCGGAAGTATGAAGGCGAGAGCAAAGGCTCTTTGACGATCCCTAAGTGAAAGAGCAGGCGCGTGACGGTGAAGTGGCCGCCGAACACGTGCCCCGTGCCGTGGACTGCCGCGCGCAACTCCAGCAGATCGGCGGCTGTAATCTCGCGCAGCGACTTGCCGGTGTGCGCCAGCACGCGTCCGAGCAGCCGCCATGTGCCGTGTATGGAGTGAGTGCCGATGCCGAGTTCATGCGCGGCCTGGCGAAGCTCGTCGCGTGCCTCCCGCTCGGTCGTCTCGAACAGTAGTTGGTAGCAGTCGCCGATGCCGGCCTCAAGCAGCCAGCCGTAACCGGGGCGCACGACACGGTACGCGATGAGCACCTGCACGGCCTTGTACAAACAGGTTCGCCCCTCCTGCTGTTGCGCACTGGTGAGTTGATTCCACGCGCCAGAACACTCAGCCCGCAACTCCCAGACCTCCTGCCAGCACTGACCCGGCTGTGGCTTGAGCCACGCTAACAGCAGGTCGAGTCCGGTCAGGTATCGCTCCCGCTGCCGCCGCGCGAGTTGGTAGCTTTCACAATGCTGCTCGTAAAGTTGGCGCAGCGCCACAGCATCCGTCGGTTGGACTGCCGCCCAGTTCATGACTTGCACCCTCCACTTCCGAGGAGGAGATCGAGGTCCTCGATGTCATATTCCCAACCTGCAACGGTCGGCTGTTCCGCAGAGCGATCAGACTGCCGTGCCTGCAACCGCTTGATGACTTCGTCAGGCTGCGCGACCAGATACGCTTCAGTGGTCGTGATGTGCCGGTGCCTGAGGTGCGACTGAACATCCACGAGCGAGATGCCGGGGTCGGAGGCGAGACGAAGAGCACAGGTGTGGCGGAAGTCGTGCGCCGTGATGTTAGTGCCGAGCCTCTCGTTGACGCGCGTCAGGATCGCGCGCAACGCCGTGTAGCCGAGTGGTCGTTCAGGACGACGCAGCGTCACCCACAACAGGGAGGCAGGCGTAAGCGGACTGCGCTCGGTCAGGTAGGCAGCCAGCCAGCGGAAGAACTCCGGCGAGGCGGCGACCCACGACTCGTCGCGCGTGCCCTTGCAGATCAGGCGGACGCGCTGCCCGCCCCAGTCGACATCTCCGCCTTTCATGCCGAGGAGTTCCTGCGCCCGGCTGCCCGATGAGACCAGCAGGCAAAGAATCGCGCGGTCGCGGTCGTGTTGGAGCGCGTCGAAGACCTCCGCCCAGAGTTCATCTGTGAGGGCGCGTGGGACGCGCTTGGGCTGCCGCTGGCGATACAGCCCGCGCTTGTGCCGAGGCCAGGGTTCGAGCGGGTTGTGATGAGCGTTGCGCCGTCTGTCAATGAGACTGAGAGCGAAAGTCTGACCACGGCTAACGTGCTGCTGAAAAGCATAGAAGCTGTGGATGACGCTCAGACGGTGGTTGATCGTCGAGGGCTTGTAGCCGGAGGCGAGATAGGGCTTGCCGGTGCGCGGGTTGATGCTGCCCGGCTCCGGGCCATCAGTCCGATGCCGCACACGATAAGGGTTCTCGGCGGAGCGCAGGAAGAGAACGTAATCGCGCAGTTCTTCGGGCGCGGCGCTCTGCCAGGACTTGCCTCGCGCGTATAGGAAGTTGAGCCACGCGCAGAGCGCGAAGGCGTATGTCTTCACCGTCGCGGGGCTGCGGTCCGAGGCGATCAGATCACGGAGAAAAGCACTGACGCTCTCTTCCACTGTGCCCGAGTTATCGGTAATCTGGTAGGGTGGAATATCGCCGGAATGTTCGACGACACAGAAAGCTGGAACATGCACTAACATCATCACCTCCAATCAAGGTGGTCGCCGCCGTGGGAACCACGGCGACAAATATAACGTCAAAGTTAGTGCGTTTAATATGTCGGATGCCGGTTATCCTTGCGCCTGACGACTACGATACGTGGCTTATGACTCCCACGCACGACGAGCAAGGTCGAGAAGAGGGCACCGAGAAACTTCCGTTGTGGTTGAGCGATGGCAGGCATCCGGTCTAATATCTGTGTGACTACGGTCATCAGCCAGTTTCCTTTGGTTGTATGTTTCGTCACACACATCTAACAGGGAACTGGCTTTTCTTGTCAAAAACTGTCCGAACTATTGAAAGATAAGAGCCGCCCGTTAATCGCCG
>JANMAD010000075.1:0-22254 GCA_031359515.1 Acidobacteriota bacterium
TGAGTTGACGAAGGGCGCGGAGCCGGAGAAGTCTCTGCTGGAGCCGAAGACGCGCATCTCGGGCCGCAATAACAACGGGCACATCACGGTGCGGCGACGCGGCGGCGGCCACAAGCGGCACTATCGCGTGATTGATTTCAAGCGCGACAAGGCGGGCGTGCCTGGCCGCGTCACGCAGATCGAGTACGACCCGAATCGCTCGGCGCACATCGCGCTTGTGACCTATCTCGATGGCGAGAAGCGTTACATCATCGCGCCGGCCGGGATTGAAGTCGGCAAGACCGTGATGAGTGGCCCGGAAGCTGACATCTTGGCGGGGAACGCGCTGCCGATTCGCAATATCCCGTTGGGCACGCAGATTCACAATATCGAGTTGCGGCCCGGTAAGGGCGGCCAACTCGCGCGCTCGGCTGGATCGTTTGCGCAACTCGTCGCCAAAGAGGGCGACTACGCGCAAGTGCGTATGCCTTCGGGCGAAGTGCGGCGCGTGCCGGTGGTTTGTTATGCGACCATCGGGCAGGTCGGGAACGTCGAACACGAGAACGTCTCTTACGGTAAAGCGGGCCGCTCGCGCTGGCATGGGTTGCGCCCGAAAGTTCGTGGCGTGGCGATGAACCCGGTCGATCACCCGCACGGCGGCGGCGAAGGTAAGACTTCAGGCGGTCGGCATCCGGTGACGCCGTGGGGGCAGCCGACACGCGGCTACAAGACGCGCAACAACAAGCGCACGCAGAAAATGATCGTGCGCGACCGGCGCGTGAAATAGGCGGCGCGAACGGCGATGACGGTCGATCTGCTTAACCAATTATTGTTACTGCTTCGGAGTTTACGATGGCACGTTCAGTTAAAAAAGGAGCGTTCGTTGATGAACCGCTCCGCAAAACGGTAGAGCGCATCCGCGAGAGCAACGCGCGGCCGCCGGCGATCAAGACTTGGTCGCGCCGTTCGATGATCACGCCGGATTTCGTCGGCTTGACCTTCGCCGTGCATAACGGCAGACGGCACATGCCGGTGTACGTGACGGAGAACATGGTCGGGCACAAACTCGGCGAGTTCTCACCGACGCGCACGTTCAAAGGCCACTCCGGTACGAAGGCGGAAAAGGGCGGCAAGGTAGCTAGATAGCAGTGACGAGTGACAAGTGACGAGTGACAAGTAGGAACTTGTTTAGCTCAGCACTGGTCACTCGTCACTCGTCACTGAGGTTTCTGATGGACGCGAGAGCGAGTGCAAAGTATTTACGCGGGTCGGCGCAGAAGGCGCGGCTGGTAGTTGATCTGATTCGCGGCAAGAACGTGAATGCGGCGCTGGCGCTGTTGCAGTTCACGAACAAGCGCGCGGCGGGCAGCATAGAGAAGTGTGTGCGCTCGGCGGTGGCGAACGCGACGGAGTTGGCCGAGAAGCAGAACATCGCGATTGACCCAGACGACCTATGGGTCAAGGCGTGCTTCGTGGACATCGGGCCGACGAAGAACCGGAAACGCACGCGCCCCGCGCCGCAAGGTCGTGCTTATCGCGAGCAACGTCACTTCTGTCACGTGACCGTGTTGCTGTCGAGCGACGAGCGCGCGACGAAGACGGGCGGGCGGGCGCTCGCGTCGAAAGCGGGCAAGCCCACGACGACGGGTGAGAGCAAACGCACAAAGGCTGCTAAGCGTGCGAGCGATGCGCCAAAAGCGGCCGCGCAAAGTGCGAGCAAGCAGGCTGATAGCGCCGACACCAACGCGACGACTGCGCCGGTCGAACCGGCCGCGACTGAAACGTCCGCAGAATAGTTGAACGGAGAAAGATAGTGGGTCAGAAAGTTCATCCATACGGCTTCCGCCTCGGCTACAACAAGGATTGGCATTCGCACTGGTTCGCCAAGACGAAACAGTACGGCGATTTCCTGCACGAAGACCTGAAGTTGAAGCGCGTGCTGAAAGCACGGTTCGCGGGCGCAGGCGTCTCGCACATAGACGTTGAGCGCGCCGCCAATCGCGTCAAGATCATCATCTACACTTCGCGCCCCGGCATCATCATCGGGCGCAAAGGGTCTGAGATCGACAAGCTCAAAGACGAGATCGCGCAACGCACAGGCCGCGAAGTATTAGTCTCGATTCAAGAGATACAGAAGCCGGAGTTGAACGCGCAGTTGCAGGCCGAGAAGATCGCGGTGCAGCTTGAGAAACGTATCGCCTTCCGCCGCGCCATGCGCAAGACGGTGGAAGAGACGTTGCGCTTTGGCGGGCAGGGCATCAAGGTTAAAGTCTCCGGTCGTTTGAACGGCGCGGAGATCGCGCGTAGCGAATGGTATCTGCAAGGGCGTCTGCCGTTGCACACTTTGCGCGCGGATATTGATTACGGCTTCGCGGAAGCGCATACGACGTTCGGCGTGATCGGCGTCAAGTGCTGGATTTATCGCGGCGACATTCTCGACGCGAAAGCGGCGATGGCGCGCGGCACGACGAGCGATCCGATCAACGAGCCACGCCCCGAAGGACGTGATCGCCGGCCCGGTCGGCCGCCGCGTCGTGATGGCGACGGACGTGATCGCGGCGGTGATCGTCGGCCGCGTAGCGATAATAGAAGCTAAGCAGTGTTTAGTTGTCGGTTGTGTAAAGGGTATTCATCATGTTGATGCCGAAAAAGGTTAAGCACCGGAAGCAGATGAAGGGGCGCATGACGGGCATCGCGTCGCGCGGCGATAAGATCAGCTTCGGTGAGTACGGGTTGAAGACGCTTGAGCCGGCGTGGATCACTGACCGGCAGATCGAAGCGGCGCGTATCGCGATGACGCGGCACATCAAGCGCGGCGGCAAAATCTGGATACGCATGTTCCCCGATAAGCCGATCACGAAGAAGCCAGCCGAAACGCGTATGGGCAAAGGCAAAGGTGCGCCTGAATATTGGGTGGCGGTCGTCAAGCCCGGTCGCGTGCTGTACGAGATCGAAGGTGTGGACGAGCCGACGGCGCGCGAAGCGATGCGCTTGGCGGCGCAGAAATTGCCGGTTAAGACGAAGTTCGTGACCCGCGCGGATCAGGAAGGGGGCGCAGTTTAGAGTTATGAAGAGACGTGAAGAAGTAGATAAGCTGCGCGACATGTCGGACGAAGATTTGCAGGCTGAAGCGGCGCGCATCAAAGAGTCGCTGTTTCGCTTGAACTTCAAACTCGCGCTCGGCGAAGTTGATGCGGTCAAGACCTTGCGGCGCGAGAAGCGTTCGCTGGCGCGCATCCAGACGTTGATGCGCGAGCGGCAGACCGCGCAGGCTGCGTAACAGTAAAAAGGATTTGTGATGGCAGAAGAGAATAAAGAGCAAGCGGCGACGAGCGATGAAGCGCAACCGGCCGAAGCGACAGCGAGCGGCGAGCAGTTGACGCAGGCGCTCGGCTCAAATGTGGACGCGCAGGCGGGCAACGCGGCCGGCACGGAAGCGGGCAAGCGTGGGCGACGCGCGGAGAAGGTCGGCGTCGTGGCGTCGGACAAGATGCAGAAGACGGTCGTGGTGCGCGTGGATCGTCTGATCAAGCACCCGAAGTATCGTCGCTATGTGCGGCGCACGTCGAAGTTCATGGCGCACAACGAGACGGACGCGACCATCGGCGACAAGGTGCGCATCGTCGAGACGCGGCCCCTGTCGGCGCGCAAACGTTGGCGCGTGGTCGAAGTGGTGCAGAAGGCGGAGAAGTAAAGAAGCGATTAGCGATTAGCTGTTAGCTATTAGCTAAAGACAAAAAGCTAACAGCTTATAGCTAACGGCTAATAGCTCTCATGGAGTGAGCGATGGCGATTCAAATGCAGACCTCGCTGGACGTGGCCGATAATTCGGGCGCGCGGCGGGTGAAGATGATTATGAGTATCGGTGGTTCGACCGGGCGCACGGCCAATCTCGGCGACCGCATCAAGGTGACGGTCAAAGAGGCGTCGCCCGATGGCGCGGTGAAGAAAGGCACGGTGCATAACGCGGTGATCGTGCGCACGCGCAAAGAGGTGCGACGCAAGGATGGCACGTACATCCGCTTCGATCAGAATGCGTGCGTGCTGATCAAGCCGGACGATACGCCCATCGGCACGCGCGTCTTCGGGCCGGTTGCGCGTGAACTGCGCGACCGCAACTTTATGAAGATCGTTTCGCTCGCGCCGGAGGTGATTTAACGAGATGCCACAACAGCAGCAGGGAATTAAGCGCGCGAAAATCCGTAAGGGCGATCAGGTGGTCGTGATCGCGGGCCGCGACAACGGCAAGCGCGGGCGCGTGTTGGAAGTGTTGCCGCGCGAGAACAAGATCAAGATAGAAGGCGTAGCGATGGCGAAGAAGCATCAACGCGCGAACCCGGGCGCGAATCGCGGCGGCGGCATCATCGACCGCGAGGCGTTCATCAATATCTCGAACGTGCAGTTGATCGATCCGCAATCGGGCGCGCCCACGCGCGTGCGCTACGACGTTGAAGGCGACGGCACGAAGCGGCGCGTGGCCGCGAAGAGCGGGCAAGTATTCGAGAAGTAAAGAAGCTATAAGCGATTAGCTATTAGCTAAAGACAAGAGCTAACAGCTAAAGGCTAATAGCTCTCACGGAGTGAGCAATGGCAGCAAGATTGAAAGAGCGTTATCAGCGCGAGATCGCGCCGGCGTTGGCCAAGGAGTTCGATATTAAGAACCCGATGGCGGTGCCGAAAGTGGTGAAGATCGTGCTCAATATGGGGTTGGGCGAGGCGGTCGCCAACTCGAAGATCGTGGATACGGCGGCGACCGAGTTGACGGCCGTTGCAGGGCAGAAGCCGGTGGTGACGAAGGCGAAGAAGTCCATCGCGTCGTTCAAACTGCGCGCCGGTATGCCGATTGGGACGATGGTCACGCTCCGGGGCGACCGCATGTACGAGTTTCTTGACCGGCTCGTGTCGGTGGCCTTGCCGCGCGTACGCGACTTTCGCGGCGTCTCGCCGAAGTCGTTCGATGGGCGGGGCAACTACACTATCGGCGTCCGCGAGCAGCTGATCTTCCCGGAAATTGATTTCAACAAGGTGGACAAAACGCGCGGCCTGAATATTTCCATCGTCACGACCGCGCGCAACGACGAGCATGCACGCGCGCTGTTGAAGGCGTTGGGCATGCCGTTCAGACAACAATAGTGGTTAGAGGTCAGAGGTTAGAGGTCAGTGAAGACCGAAGACTAATCTCTGACCTCTAGCCTCTGACCTCTGAGGTTCTATGGCGAAGAAATCGTTAATCGCGAAAGCGAATCGGAAGCCGAAGTTCTCGGTCCGCGCGTACACGCGCTGTCAACGGTGCGGCCGGCCGCGCGCCGTGCTGCGCAAGTTCAAACTGTGCCGCATCTGCTTCCGCGAGTTGGCGCTGCAAGGACATATTCCCGGCGTCGTTAAATCGAGTTGGTGAGAAAGAGCTGTTAGCTTTCAGCTATTAGCTTTGGTCTGAAGCTGTAGTTGCAAGATTCACGCCGCACAGTCGGTTTGGCTAACAGCTAACAGCTAACAGCTAACAGCTAACAGCTAACAGCTTTCTTTGGAGTTGAGTAATGACTGATCCTATTGCCGACATGCTGACGCGGATGCGGAACGCGATTAATGCGAAGCACTCGCGGGTGGACATCCCGGCGTCGAAATTGAAACTGGAGTTGGCCCGCATCCTGAAGGAAGAGGGCTACATCAATAACTTCGTCATCAAGGGCGAAGGCGTGCGCCGCACGTTGCGCATCTTCTTGCGCTACGACGCGCGGGGCACGTCCTCGATCTCGCATCTGTCGCGTGTGTCGCGGCCCGGGCGGCGCGTCTATATGGGGTCGGAGCGGATTCCGAAGGTGCTGGGCGGCTACGGCGTCAACATCGTCTCCACGTCGCGGGGCTTGATGAGCGGCAAGCGCGCCCGCCGCGAGAACGTCGGCGGCGAAGTGCTGGCGGAAGTTTACTAAGAGATTAGAGATTAGAGGTTAAAGGTCAGTCAAAGACCGATGCGCTAACCTCTGACCTCTGACCTCTGACCTCTGAGGTAATTATGTCTCGTATTGGTAAAAAGGTAATCACCGTGCCGAAGGGCGTGAGCGTGACGGTGCGGGAGCGTGAGTTGGAAGTGAAGGGGCCGAAGGGGACGCTGAAGACGCCTGTGCCCGATGGCATCTCGTTCAAACTCGATGGCGATCAGTTGCAGGCCGAGCGCACGTCGAATGAGCTGGCGGCGATGCACGGTCTGGCCCGGGCGTTGGCCAATAACGCCATCGTCGGTGTGACCGAAGGCTTCTCGCAGCAGATGGACGTGGTCGGCGTCGGCTACAAGGCGGACGTGCAGGCGAAGCGGATCGTCTTCTCGCTCGGCTATTCGCACTCGATTGAGTTTCCGCTGCCCGATGGCGTCGAGGCGAAGTCGGAGCGTGTGGCCACGAAGAGTTCGATCCCGCAGTATCAGTTGACGCTGACGCTCTCCGGCATAGACAAACAGAAACTTGGTCAAGCGGCCGCCGAGATGCACAACCTGCGCAAGCCCGACCCGTACAAGGGTAAGGGCGTGCGCTACGCCGACGTGCCGCTCAAACTGCGGCCCGGTAAGACTGGGAAATAAGTAGCTGTTAGCTATTAGCGATTAGCTGTTAGCTAAAGGCAAAAGCTAAGAGCTAATCGCAAAAGCTAAGAGCTAATCGCTAATAGCTCTCACGGAGTGAGCAATGGCACAGAAGGACAGAGCAGACATTCGGCGGGCGGTGCATACGCGGATTCGCCGGAAGGTGCAAGGCTCGGCCAATCGGCCGCGGCTGGCGATCTATCGCAGCTTGAATCACATCTACGCGCAGGTGATCGACGACGAGCAGGGGCGCACACTGGCGTCCGCTTCGACGACCGAGAAGGATTTGCGCGGTGGGACGGGCGGCAACGTCGAGGCGGCGCAACGCGTGGGGCGCGCGATTGCCGAGCGTGCGCTCAGCAAGGGCGTCGAGAGCGTCGTGTTTGATCGTGGCGGCTATCGCTTCCACGGGCGCGTGAAGGCGTTGACGGATGCGGCACGCGAAGCGGGTTTGAACCGGGACGAGCAGGCGCAAGCAGAGACCGCGCCGGCAGAAGAAGCAGCAGCAGCAAATCAGGAATAACTAATGCGACAACCGAAACATCGTATTGCGGCGGCGGGGCTTGATCTGAAGGATCAGGTCATCTCGATCAATCGCGTGACAAAAGTGGTCAAGGGCGGCAAGAATTTGAGCTTCGCGGCACTCGTCATCGTGGGTGACGGCGCGGGCCACGTCGGCTTTGGTTCGGGCAAGGCGCGCGAAGTGCCGCTCGCGATCAAGAAGGGTATTGAGG
Source organism: Acidobacteriota bacterium (assembly GCA_031359515.1). GTDB lineage: Bacteria > Acidobacteriota > Blastocatellia > Pyrinomonadales > Pyrinomonadaceae > QHXQ01. Next base: position 7,288 of record JANMAD010000075.1, read on the forward strand.
CGGCGAAGAAGAATCTGATCCGTGTGCCCTTGATCGAGAACACGCTGCCGCATCAGTTCATCGGCCGCTACGGCGCTGGGCGCGTGTTGATGAAACCAGCGAGCGCGGGCACAGGCGTGATCGCGGGTGGCGCGGTGCGCGCCATCATGCAGGCGGCGGGCGTCCACGACGTGCGCACGAAAGTGCTCGGCTCGACCAATCCGCACAACGTCGTGCGCGCGACCTTCGAGGGCTTGCTCAGCATGAAAGACCCGATGGAAGTGGCGCGTCTGCGCGGCAAACAGGTCGAGGAGTTATAAGTTCGAGGTTCAAAGTTTAAGGTTCAAAGTTCAACGGTTGCATTTAGTCTTCGATCTTGAACTTTGAACTTTGAACCTTGAATCCACACTGAGGTTTGTTATGGCGGAACAACAAAACGAGACAAGCGGCGGCAAAATACGCATCCAGTATTATCGCAGCTTCATCGCATTTCCGAAGACACAGAAGGTGCTCGTGCGCAGTCTTGGATTGACGAAGCTCAACCAGATCGTCGTGCGGCCCGACACGCCTTCGATGCGGGGCGCGGTCGCCAAAGCGCCGCATTTGTTGCGCATCGTTGAATAACAGTTTTGAGTTTTCAGTTTGCAGCAAAAACGTAAGCAGCAAACTGATCTCTGAAAACTGAAAACTCAAAACTGCGAACGGAGTGAGCAATGGCTATCGGTCTGAATAATTTGCGCCCGTCTGTTGGTTCGACGCACAAGAAGAAGCGCGTCGGGCGCGGCCCCGGCTCAGGCTTGGGTAAGACGGCGGGGCGCGGCAACAAGGGACAGAAATCGCGTTCGGGTTACTCCGGCAAGACCGGCTTCGAGGGCGGGCAGATGCCCTTGCAGCGGCGGCTGCCAAAGCGTGGCTTCACGAACATCTTCAAGAAGCAGTGGACAGAGGTCAGTCTCTCAACGCTGGAGCGCAGCTTCGAGCCGAATGAAGACGTGACGCCCGAAGTGATGCATGCGCGCGGCGTGATCGCCAAAGGCAAGCGCGACGTAGTCGTGCTCGGTACGGGCGACGTGACGAAGTCCCTGCGCATCTCGGCGCACCGCTTCACCAAAAGCGCTCGCGAAAAGATCGAAGGGGCGGGCGGCACGGCTACGCTCATCACAAAGCCAGTGCCAGCTGATAGGTGACAAGCTAAAGCAGTAACGATTTGACGAGCGACGAATGACAAGCGACCAGCGAAGGATTATCCTTACTCGGTACTTATCACTTGTCACTCGTCACTGTCTTTGAGGGCTTATGGAAAAGTTTCTCGCCGCCGTTCGCAACATGTTTCAGGTGCCCGACCTGCGCCGCCGTATCTTTTTTACGCTCGGCTTGCTGGCCGTCTATCGGCTCGGCGCGCACGTCACTGCCCCCGGTATCAACAAAGAGCGGCTGATTCAAGTCTGGGGTGAGGTTGGCAACACGCTGCTCGGCGTGCTCGATCTGTTCTCCGGCGGTAACTTTCAGACCATCTCGGTCTTCGCGCTCGGCGTCACGCCTTACATCACCGCCTCGATCATTCTGCAACTGATGACAACCGTCTTCTCGCAACTGAAGCGTTTGCAGGAAGAGGGCGAAGCTGGGCGACAAAAGATCAACCAGTATACGCGCTATCTGACGGTCATACTCGCGGGCTTCCAGACCTCCATCGTCGCGCGCTGGCTACAATCGCAGGGCGTCGGGCCGAACACCTGGGGCTTTTTATTCACCACCATCCTGACGCTCATGACCGGCACGATCTTCGTCATGTGGCTCGGCGAGCAGATTACTGAGCGCGGCATCGGCAACGGCATCTCGCTCTTGATCTTCGCCGGCATCGTCATTGGTCTGCCGACGCGCGGCGTGCCGCAGGTGTTGGAACGTCTGCGTGGGGGCGACACCTTTCAGGTGCTGGGCGTGCTGGCCTTGATCGCCGCCCTGCTCCTGCTGATCGCGTTCATCGTCTTCATGGAGTCGGGCCGCAGAAAAGTCCCGATCAGTTATGCGAAGCGACACGTGGGCCGGCAAGTTGTGGGCGGACAACAGACGAGCATGCCGCTGAAGATCAATATGGCAGGCGTTATTCCTGTCATCTTCGCTTCGTCTATGCTCTCGTTCCCGCAGACGATTGTGCAATTCATTCGCTTCGAAGCGACGCAGCCCGATTCGTGGCGCTACAAATTGCATCTGTTCTTCCAACAGTTTCACGGCGGCGATCCTTACTACGAACTGATCTTTTTGACGCTGATCGTTGTGTTCACGTTCTTTTACATTACGATCATCTTCAACGTCGAAGAGGTGGCCGACAACCTGCGCAAGCACGGCGGCTTCATCCCCGGCATCCGGCCCGGGCGCACGACGGCCGAATACCTGAACACGATATTGACGCGGTTGACCACCGTCGGCGCGATCTACCTCGCGATGGTCGCCTTCCTGCCACAATTGATGTTGAGCGGCTTCAAAGTCGGGCGGTTGCCGTTCATCGGCGCAGGGCTGGATCAATTCTTGAGCGGCACGCCGGGCCTGTCGTGGATTCCGACCGGCATGGGGTATCAGTTCTATTTCGGCGGCACATCGTTGCTCATTCTCGTCGGCGTGGCGATGGACACGGTCTCGCAGATCGAGGCGCAACTCGTCATGCGCAACTACGAAGGCTTCCTCGGCAGCGGCAGCCGCCTGCGCGGCCGCAGAGCGTGAAATGCAGAGGCCAGAGGTTAGAGGTCAGTTAAAACTTTCTTCTCTGACCTCTGACCTCTGACCTCTGAATCGATGTCTAAGATAGTTGTTCTAATGGGCGCGCCGGGCGCGGGCAAGGGCACGCAGGCGCGTGTGTTGCACGAGCGTCTGGGCCTGCCGCAAATTTCGACCGGCGATATGTTCCGCGCGCTTGCCAAGACCGAGACGCCGCTCGCGGCGGAAGTCCACGCCTTGCAAGCGGCGGGCAAACTCATCCCGGATGATGTGGTGATGCGCGTTGTCGAAGAGCGCACCGGGCAGTCCGATTGTCGGCATGGATACATCCTCGATGGCTTCCCGCGCACGACCATACAGGCAGAGATGCTGGAACGGCTCGCGACCAAACAGGGACACGAGATTCAAGCGCTGCTGGTAGATGTGCCGTTTGACATTCTGGAGCAGCGCACGACGGGGCGGCGAATCTGTCCGATCTGCGGCGAGATTTACAATCTATATTTTAAGCCGCCGCAAACTGATGAGGTCTGCGACCTGCACCCGGCCGCGCAACTGACGCATCGCGCAGACGACACGGCCGAGAAGATCAGGGTGCGGCTCGCAACCTACGAACAAGAGACGCAACCGCTACTCGATTATTACGCGCAGTCCGGGCGTTTGCAGCGCCTTGATGGTAAACGTGCGCCGGAAGCAATTTACGCGGACATTGAAAAGGCAGTGACGAGCGCCGAGTGACAAGATCAAAACTTGTCCCTACTCGTAACTGGTCAGTGGTCACTCGGTACTGTTTTTAAATGATCATCGGGAAGTCGCGGAAAGAGTTGGAGAAGATGCGAGCGGCGGGGCGGCTCGCCGGGCTGGTGCGCGAAGAGTTGCGCCGTATCGTGCGCCCTGGCATCACGACGCTCGAACTCGACGCGGCAGCCGAGCAGATGATTCGCGGCGCGGGCGCGCTGCCGACGTTCAAAGGCTATCACGGCTTCCCCTATTCGATTTGCGCGTCGGTCAACGAGCAGATCGTACATGGTTTCCCGTCGCACTACGCGCTGAAGGAAGGCGACATCATCTCGATTGATGTCGGCGCAACGTTGAACGGTTTCGTGGGCGACACGGCCACGACTGTACCTGTCGGCACAGTGCGGCCCGATTGGCTGCAACTCATTCGTGTGACCGAAGAGTGTTTGGAGTTGGCGATTGAGCAGTGCCGGGCAGGGCGGCATCTGGGCGACATTGGCTGGGCGGTGCAGGCGCACGCGGAAGCACACGGCTATTCGATTGTGCGCGAGTACGTGGGGCACGGTATCGGCCGGCGTATGCATGAAGACCCGCAGATTCCGAACTATGGCACGCCCGGCAAGGGGACGAAGATCAAGTCCGGTTACGTCTTCGCTGTCGAGCCGATGGTCAACATCGGCACACACCAGACGAAGACCTTGAAAGACGGCTGGACGGTCGTCACGCTGGACGGGCAGCCGAGCGCGCATGTGGAGCATACAATTGCCATCACTGAGGACGGGCCGGAGGTCTTTACGCGCGTGGAGCGGGCGGTCGAACCGCAACCGCAGGAGGTCGCGGCCGCATCTATAACCTGAACTGCGCCCGTGACTTGGCATCCCGCCTGTGGCTGTGTTAGTATCCGAAGTTTGCCGACGCAGGCATTTTTGAGTCTATCAGTGTGGCGTGTCCAAAGCACCGGCTAACGTCAGTGCGGGCTGATGGCGGAAGGTGAGATAGAGATGAAGGTACGTGCTTCAGTTAAAAAGATGTGTGACAACTGCAAGGTCATCCACCGCAAGGGCGTGGTGCGCGTGATCTGCACAAACCCGAAACACAAACAGCGGCAAGGCTAGGGCATTTTAGATTTGCGATTTCTGATTTTAGATTTGCCGGCAGGGCAGGATGCTGTCCATCGCAAATCTAAAATCAAAAATTATTCGAGGTAGCAAACATGGCTCGTGTGGTTGGCATCGATCTTCCGGTCAATAAGCGCGTCGAGATCGGACTGACGTATATTTTCGGTATCGGGCGCTCGCGCTCAAGCTCGATCCTCAAAGAAGCGGGTGTCGCCGCGGACACGCGCGTGCGCGATTTGAACGAGGAGCAGTTAGGGCGTATCCGCGCGATCATTGAGGGACAGGGCGAGGTCGAAGGCGACCTGCGTAAGCGCACGCAGATGGACATCAAGCGTTTGATGGACATCGGTTGTTATCGCGGCCTACGACACCGGCGCGGTCTGCCCGTGCGCGGGCAACGGACGCACACCAACGCGCGCACCCGCAAGGGCCCGCGCCGCGCGACCATCGCCAAGAAGAAGGCTCCGGGCAAGAAGTAAGGCAGCGATTAGCCGTTAGCTATTAGCTCTTAGCTTTCGTCTGATAGCAAGCGGTTAAAATTCAAACGAAGCAATTAGCTCTGTTAGTTTTTGCTAACAGCTAATCGCTAACAGCTAATAGCTAAGTCATGGCAAAACCAACTACTGGCGGCAAGAAGAAAGTCTTTCGCAAGAAAGAGAAGAAGCACATCCCGAACGGGCTCGTGTTCATCGCGGCGTCATTCAACAACACGATGATCACGATCACCGATCTGGAAGGCAACCTGATCGCGCAATCGTCTTCGGGCGCACGCGGCTTTCGCGGCTCGCGCAAAGGCACGCCGTTCGCAGCGCAGCAAGCGGCCTACGAAGCGGCGAACAAGGCCAAAGAGGCCGGGATGCAGCAGTGCGAGGTGCGGGTGAAGGGGCCGGGCGGCGGACGTGAGTCCGCGATCCGCGCGATCAACAACGCGGGCATCCGCGTCATCGCGATTCGCGACACCACGCCCATTCCGCACAACGGCTGCCGCCCGCCGAAGCGGCGCAGAGTGTAAAGAAGCTGTTAGCGATTAGCTTTTGGTCTGTAATCAGAGCTAATGGCTAATGGCTAAAAGCTAATCAACCTAAAGGATGAAGGGTCAGCGCCTAAGCGCGACCTGTAAACTTTTCCGTCTGAAGTTTAGACAGGAGGCGACAAAGTTAATGGCTAGGTATCGTGGTGCGGTGTGCCGTCTGTGCCGCCGCGAGGGTGGTAAATTATTTTTGAAGGGCGACCGCTGTTACAAGCCGTCGTGCCCGATTGAGAAGCGCGGCACGCAGCCGCCCGGACAGCACGGTAACACGCTCCGGCGCGGCAAGGCGCTTGTCGGCTACGGGCAGCAGTTGCGCGAGAAGCAGAAGGTCAAGCGCATCTACTTCGTGCTGGAAGGACAGTTTCGCAATTACTTCGAGCGCGCCGCGCGCATGAAGGGCATCACGGGCGAGAACTTGCTCAGCTTGCTTGAGCGGCGCTTGGATAATTCCGTCTATCGCGCGGGCTTTGCCACGTCGCGGCGGCAAGCGCGCCAACTCGTCAATCACGGGCACGTCGAAGTGAACGGGCGCAAGGTGGATATTCCTTCGTTCTCGGTCAAAGCGGGCGACATCATCACGATCAAAGAGGCGAGCCAAAAGAACGCGCACATCGAAGGCGCGTGGCAGACGGCCGCCGGGCGCGGCCGGCCTTCGTGGCTTGCGCCGACCGACGACGCCGGGATGGGCGCTCGCGTGGCGACGCTGCCGGTGCGCGATGACATTGATCGCTCGATCAACGAGCAACTGATCGTCGAGCTATACAGCAAGTAACACTTACGAGCGCCTGCGGCGCGCGACTGCCTTCGCGTTAATTATACGCGGTGGTCGCGCGCGGCAAGCGTACACGTGTTTTTATTCGGAATCGCTCGGACACCCACAGGTTAGAACTTATGAGCATAGAGCAAAATACACTCTGGACGGGTTTTCAGATGCCGCGCCGGTTGGCGGTCGAGAATGAGACACTGACCGAGCGCTACGGCCGCTTTTCCGCGCAGCCTTTCGAGCGCGGCTTTGGTACGACTATCGGCAATTCTTTGCGGCGCGCATTGCTCTCATCTATCGAGGGCGCGGCTATCACGGCCGTTAAGATCGAAGGCGTCGAGCACGAATTCTCTTCGATTCGCGGCGTGGTCGAGGACGCGACCGACGTGATCCTCAACCTCAAGCAGATTCCGATCAAACTGCATGGCAACGAAGCGAAGACTCTAACGATCACGAAAACGGGCGCGGGCGAAGTCCTCTCCGGCGACATCGAGCATGACGGGGACGTGGATATTCTCGATCCGAATGTCTATCTCGCCACCGTCAGCGAAGGCGGCTCCCTCAACGTCGAGATGCGTCTGAAGCGCGGGCGCGGCTACACGCCGGCGGATCGCAACTTCGACGAAGACCTGAGCTTGGGCTACATCCCGATTGACTCGGTGCATACGCCCGTCAAGAAGGTGAACTACACTGTCGAGGCTGCGCGGCTGGGGCAGAATACCGAGTTCGATAAGTTGACGATTGAAGTTTGGACGGACGGCTCGGTTAAACCGGACGATGCTATCGGTCTCGCCGCGAAGTTGATCAAGGATCACATGACGATCTTTATCAATTTCGAGGAGGACACGGACGACACCGCCTACGTCGGCATCGAGCGGCAGCCGCTGCCGCGCAACGATCTGTTGGATCGCTCGGTGGACGAGCTTGAATTATCCGTGCGCTCCTATAACTGTCTGAAGAACGCCAACATTCGCACCATCCGCGATCTCGTGCAGCGCAGCGAGCGCGAGATGCTCGCGACGAAGAACTTCGGCAAGAAATCGCTGAACGAGATCAAAGACATCTTGCATGGCATGGGTCTCGATTTCGGCATGGAGTTCGACGAGCAGGGCAATCCGATTCCCGGCACGGGCGGCAGCGACATAGATTTGAGCGAGTACGCAGACGACGAAGATTAGGAAGCTGTTAGCGATTAGCTGTTAGCTTTTAGCTGCGGACAAAAGCTGAAAGTTAATAGCAAACTGAAGGTTCAATTTCATGCGACATCTAAAAGCACATCGCAAGTTGGGGCGCACGACGGAGCATCGTATGTCTATGCTGCGGAATCTGGCGACCTCGCTCATCAACGCGCGCAACGAGCAGATCGTGACCACGTTGCCGAAGGCGAAAGAGTTGCGCCCGTTCGTCGAGCGCGTCATCACGCTCTCGCGCCGCGCGCAGCATCTAACGGGTGACGATACGGCCGCGCAGTCAGTCCACCTGCGCCGCCAGGCCGCAACTTTTTTCCACGCGGGCAATCGCGGGCAGGCGGCTTCGACGGGGCAGCGCAATCAATTGCGTGCGCCGCGCACCGCCGGCGTCGCCGCCGTCAAGCGTCTGTTCGACGAATTGGGCGAGCGTTACAAAGATCGCGCGGGCGGTTATACGCGCATTATCAAGTTGGGCCGGCGCGACGGCGACAACGCCGAGTTGGCCATCATCGAGTTGGTTGATAACCCGCGCGAGCTTGAAGCGGCAGCGCAGGCGGGCAAGCGGGCGAAGTCGGCGGGCGCGGGCAAGAAGAAGAGCGTGCGTGCTTCCAAGTCGGGCGAGGCGGAAGGCGGCCGACGCGGCGGGCATAAGGCCGACAGCACGTATGAAAAGCCAGAGACGACGGAGGCACGTGGGCGCGGGCATGCGGCCGAGCCGAAGGACGCCGACAAGGCCGGCAGCGGCGGCCGGCGTTCAAAGAAAACTGAATCCACGGCCGCCGAGAAAGACTCCGATTAGTAGGCACAGCACTGGGTCGGCGCGTCGTCGTATGCAGCGTGCAAGCGCACCGGTTCATCACCTTTAGCCCCGCAAGCCCCCGCCACGGCGACTGACAGAACCGGGTCGGGGGTCTTGCTTTTGTGATCGGATGCTAGGACGGCGATGCGAGTCTATAAACTGATCCGTGCGGAGGCGCGAGCACAGATGAGCAGTCAAGACAGACCAGAGACGGCGGCGGCAGCCAGTGCGCCCGCGCGCGAACCGAAAACGCAAACGGCAGAGCCAAGCGGCGGCGTGGTCGCCAATAGCACTAGCGGGCCGGCAGAGAGCGCAAGCGCGCAAGCGCGCGGCCCGCGCCATGCGCGACGGCGGCATCGCAGTGGCGGTGGCGGCAGTGGCAGCGACACGCGCGGTGGCGGCGAGGGACGGGAGCTACAGCCCCGGCAGTTAGAGCGCGAGTTGAATCTGGACGAACTGCGCGAACTGTCCGAGTTGATCATCGAACAGGGCTTCACCGAATTTGAGCTTGAGCGCGAAGGCTTCCGGGTGCGCATCAGTCGGCAAGCGGCGTTGTTGCCGCAGGCGCACACAGGCGTGCAGCCGTTCGTGCCGCCGACGATCACACCGATTGCACCGCCAACTATAACCGGCAGCACGCCCGCATCGGCAACACCCGCGCCGGCCGTGGCGGAAGCCACTGCGAGCGCGGACGACGAGTTGCACAAGATCACTTCGCCCATCGTCGGCACGTTCTACCGTTCACCATCGCCAACCGCCGAGTCGTTCGTCCGTGCCGGCAGCCATGTCGAGGCGGACACCGTCGTCTGCATCATCGAAGCGATGAAACTGATGAACGAGATACAGGCTGAGGTCAGCGGTACGGTCGAGAAGATTTACGTCGAGAACGGTCAGCCCGTCGAGTACGGGCAGGCGTTATTCGGAATCAGAAAATGAATAGCTGTTAGCCGTTAGCGATTAGCTTTTAGCTCTTTGCTATTAAGCTAACAGCTAACAGCTAACAGCTAACAGCTAACAGCTAACAATGCCCATCGCTCCGCGCAAGTTTAGAAAAATTCTGATCGCGAATCGCGGCGAGATCGCGTGTCGCATCATCTGGGCGTGCAAAGAGATGGGCATACGCACGGTGACGGTGCATAGCGAGGCGGATAGAGACTCGCTGCACGTGCGTTTCGCCGACGAGTCGATCTGCATTGGGCCTGCGCCCTCAGCACAGAGTTATTTGAATATCCCGGCCGTCATCAGCGCTGCCGAGATCGCGAACGTGGATGCGATTCATCCGGGTTATGGCTTTCTCGCGGAGTCGCCGCAGTTCGCGGAGATTTGCGAGGCGTGCAACATCAAGTTCATCGGCCCGCGCTCGTCGGTCATCAAGTTGATGGGCGACAAGGTGGAAGCGCGCCGCACGATGAAAGCGGCCGGCGTGCCTATTCTGCCGGGCAGTCCTGACCCGCTTGAGACTGAACAAGAGGCGCTGCAACTTGCGCGCGAGATCGGTTTCCCCGTCATCATCAAGGCGGCGGCGGGCGGCGGCGGACGCGGCATGCGCATCGTGCGCAACGAAGCTGAGTTGGGGCCGGCACTGGAGACCGCGGCAAGTGAAGCGCAAGCGGCGTTCAAGAACGGCGACGTGTACCTTGAGCGTTACGTCGAACGGCCGCGCCACATCGAGATTCAAGTGATGGCCGACGAGTTCGGCCATTGCGTCCACTTGGGCGAGCGCGACTGTTCGATCCAACGGCGACATCAAAAACTGTTAGAGGAAGCGTTGTCGCCGGTGATGACGCCGGAGTTACGCGCGCAGATGGGCACGGTCGCGGTTGAGGCGTGCAAGCGCGTCGGCTATTCGAATGCGGGCACGATTGAATTCTTGCTCGACGAAGACGGGCAGTTCTACTTCATGGAGATGAACACGCGCGTACAGGTCGAGCATCCGGTCACGGAATTGGTCACGCTGGCGGACATCGTGCGCAATCAGATTCGCGTCGCTGAAGGTGAGGAACTTGCCTACGAGCAGAAAGACGTGATTTTCGCCGGCCACGCTATCGAGTGTCGCATTAACGCCGAAGACCCTGTCACGTTCGCGCCGTCGCCGGGCTTGATCACGGCTTTCAACATTCCGGGCGGCCCCGGCGTGCGTGTGGACACGGCCGTCTATCCCGGCTATTTCGTGCCGCCCTACTATGATTCGATGATCGCCAAGTTGATCGTTCATGCGCGCACGCGCGAATTGGCCATCGCGCGCATGCGCCGCGCGCTCGAAGCAATGGTCATCGAAGGGATCAAGACGACCGTGCCGCTGCACATGAAGATCATGGACGACCCGGAGTTTCAGGCCGGCAACTACACGACGAAATTCATGGAGCGGTTTCTTACGCGCAACGTCGAGGCCAAAGGGCGTGCCGCAAAGGCCGAATGATAGTTGCGCGCAAGTCCGCTAAATGTCCGGGCCAAAACGGCTGAGCTTGGTTTGACGCTGTGCGGAGCGGCCCTTATAATTTACGACTTTCCCACAAGGGAATTTCGCGTCTGAGGAGAGTAGTCATGGCTTACGCAATTATACGCTCGGGCGGCAAGCAGTTTCGCGTCGAAGAGGGCGCGAGCGTGCGCTTGCCCGCGCTCGCCAATGAAGCCGGCGAGACGGTCGAATTCGAAGTGCTGGCGGTTGGCGGTGGCGATGGCGGGCCGCGCGTCGGCGCGCCCATTGTCGAAGGCGCGCGCGTCGCGGGCACGGTTGTCGATCATGGCCGTGACGGCAAGATCATCGTGTTTAAGAAGAAGCGGCGCAAACAATACAAGCGCAAACAGGGTCACCGGCAGGACTTCACAACGGTGAAGATCGATTCAATCGGGTAAAAGTAGAGGTCAGAGATCAGAGGTTAGAGATCAGTCTTTAGCTTTCACTGATCTCTAATCTCTGACCTCTAACCTCTTTTACGGAGTTAGCAATGGCACATAAAAAAGGCGTAGGTTCTTCGCGCAACGGGCGCGACTCGAATTCGCAGCGATTGGGTTTGAAGAAGTTCGGCGGCGAACGCGTGCTGGGTGGAAACATCCTTGCGCGGCAACGCGGCACGAAATGGAAGCCGGGCAAAAACGTTGGGCGCGGTAAGGACGATACGTTGTTCGCGCTCATCACCGGCGTGGTGAAGTTCGAGGACAAGGGCCGGGGGGGCAAGTACATCAGCGTCTATCCGGAAGCGGCCGCGCAGGAGGCAGCGCCAGCAGTTGCCGCATAAGCAAACGAGGGTTTTACGCCCGATGAGTTTTGACCGCGACGCCCGCGCTTGCCTCAGCCGAGGTTACGCGATGGGCGTCGCTTCGATTTTGTTTGCCTGATTCGTTGTGTTTCTAGATCGCGTCAAAATACGTGTGTGGGGCGGGCATGGCGGCAACGGCGTGACGGCCTTCCGGCGCGAGAAGTTTGTGCCGCGCGGCGGCCCGTCGGGTGGCGAGGGCGGCAAGGGCGGCGACGTGTGGCTCATCGCCGACGACTCACTCAACACGCTCTTGCATCTGCGCTACAACCCGGAGCATAAGGCTGAGCGCGGGCGGCACGGCGAAGGCTCGAACAGATCCGGGCGCGAGGGCGGTGACACGGAGGTGCGTGTGCCTGTGGGCACGCAGGTCTTTGACCCGATGACGGGCGAGCAGTTGGCCGATTTGATTGAAGATGGGCAGCGTTGGTTGGCAGCGAAGGGCGGGCGCGGCGGCTTCGGTAACTCGCACTTCGCCACTTCGACCAATCGCGCGCCGCGTTATCATCAAGAGGGCAGCCCCGGCGATGAGTACGAGTTGCAGCTTGAGTTGAAACTGATCGCGGACGTAGCGCTCGTCGGCTTTCCGAACGCGGGCAAGTCCACGCTGATCTCGACCGTCTCGGCCGCGAAACCGAAGATCGCGGACTATCCGTTCACCACGCTTGAGCCGCATCTGGGGGTGGTCGATCTCGGCGACTATCGCACGTTTGTCATCGCGGACATTCCCGGTTTGATCGAAGGCGCGCACGAAGGTGCAGGGCTAGGTGATCGTTTCCTGCGGCATGTCGAACGGACGAAGTTGCTGCTGCACTTGGTCGATCTTTCGTCGCTTGACGAGCGCGACCCGGTTGACGATTACGAGAAGATCAATCGCGAGTTGCGTGCCTACAATGCGAACCTTGCGGAGCGTCCGCAAATCGTCGTCGGCACGAAGACAGACGCGCTCGACGAGCCGGAGAGGTTGGCACAGCTACGCGCACGGGCCGAGCAGGACGGGCACAAGTTCTATGCGATCTCGGCCGTCACGAATCAGGGCGTGCGCGAACTGGTGCAGGCGACGGCGCGTGCGTTGGAGGAGTTGACGCAAGCCGAGTTGAGCCGGGCAGAGAGCGAGGATATGTCACAGACGCAAAGCGCCGGAGGTTGGGATTAACGACGGGCGCTTGCGGCGCGACACGCGCATCTGATGAAGCAGCGGCGCATAGGTTTGTACGGTGGGACGTTCGATCCGGTGCATGCCGGACACCTCGCAGTCGCGCGTGCGTTGCTCCAGTTGTTCGCGCTCGACGAAGTTCTTTTCATCCCGGCCTACGTCGCGCCGCACAAGCGCACGGGCACACGCCGGCCCACGTCGCCCTTGCATCGCTACGCCATGCTCGCGTTGGCGACGCAGGATGAAGCGCGCTTGCAAATTTCAACCATCGAGTTGGACGCGCCGGAGCGGCCGTACACGGTTGAGACGCTGGCGCGTTTGCAGGCTGAGATGGGCGCAGGCGTGCATTTATCTTTCGTGATGGGCGCGGACTCTTGGGCCGACATCACGACGTGGCGCGAATGGGAACGGCTGCTCGCGCTGACCGATCATATCGTGATGGCGCGGCCCGGTCACACGCTCGCAACGGCGCACGTGAGCGACGAAGTGCGGCGGCGCGTCGTTGACCTGCGCGGGCGGACAGGCGTAGAAGTGGCGGCCGCGCTTGCGCCGGCAGATGCGCCGCGCATCTATTTCACCGACGCGGTATGCGCGGACGTGTCGGCGACGGCGATCAGACAAAGCGCACGCGCGTCTGCGGCAGAGACTGAGACGAGTTGGGCTGTGCCGCCAACGGTTGCGGGGTACATTAGGAAATATAGGATTTACAAGGACACACATGACAGTGAACGAGACAACGCCGAAGACCGGCCGACGCACAACCACAACGAGTAAGAAACGCGTCGAGATAGCACAGTCCGAGCAAGGCGAACAGCTCGCACCGTCCGCGCCTGCGGCGAGTGCGGCTCCGTTATCGCTTACGCCGAGCATCATAACGGCGCTGCACGCGGCGAGCGAGAAGAAGGCGGTCGCGCCGGTCGTGCTTAATCTAAACAGCATCGGCGGTTTCACCGACTACTTTCTGATCACGAGCGGCATGAATCAGCGGCAGGTGCAGGCCATCGCCGACGAGATTGTGCAGCGTTTGAAGCAGGCGGGGGAGCGACCGGCGCGCATCGAAGGCTACAAGACGGCCGAATGGGTGCTACTCGATTACGGCGACTTCATCGTCCACATCTTTGAAGACAAGGCGCGGCACTTTTACGATCTCGAACGCTTGTGGCGCGAAGCGGCGCGCATCGAGTTGCCGCCGGAGTTGCGCGGCGAAGCCGACAGTTCTTTGAGACAAGAATCGTGAGTGAGCTGGTCGCGCAATCCCCGGCGATGCGCGAAGCGGTGCGGCTCGCGGGCCGCGTCGCGCAGACGGATGCCAACGTGCTGGTCACGGGCGAGTCCGGCGCGGGCAAAGATGCATTGGCGCTCTTCATCCACCGGCAGTCGCACCGCGCTGCGGCCGCCTATGTGAAGATCGATTGCGCGGCGCTGCCGAGCGAGTTATTGGAAGCGGAGTTGTTCGGTTACGAGCGCGGCGCGTTCACCGGCGCGACCGTGGCGAAACCGGGCCGGCTTGAAGCGGCGCACAAGGGCACGCTCGTGCTGGACGAAATCGCGCATCTTTCAACCGACGCGCAGGCGAAACTCTTGCGCGTGATCGAGCGGCGCGAGTTTGAACGCTTGGGCGGCCGGCGCACGGTGCGGGTGGACGCGCGGCTCATCGCGCTGACGAATGTTGACCTGGACGACGCCGTGCGGCGCAAGGCGTTTCGGGCCGATCTTTTTTACCGGCTGAACGTCGTGCGCATACACGTGCCGCCGCTCAGGGAGCGGACGGAAGAGATCGGGGCGTTGGCGCGGCAGTTTTTAAGAGGATATGCGGCCAAGCACGGCCGACGGGCGCGGCAACTGGGCACGGGCGCGCTCGAATTGCTGGAAAGCTATGAATGGCCCGGCAACGTTCGCGAGTTGGCGCACGTCTTAGAACGGGCCGTAATCATGGGTGAAGGCGAACGCGTCGAGGCGAGTGCTTTGCCGGAGTCGGTGCATGCTGCCGCTGTGCTGCGTCTGCGCCGTAAGCGCCGGCTGACGCTCGCGGAATTGGAAGCTGAGTATATCGCCGAGACGTTGGCGGCGACGCGCGGCAATAAGTCGGCGGCGGCCCGCGCGTTAGGCATCAGCCGCAAGAACCTCTACGAGAAGATCGCGCGTTACCATCTGGAGGTTTGAGCGATGCGGCTACGGCTCGTCTGGATCGGCAAGACGCGCAACGAGCATATCCGCGCGCTCGTGGA
>JANMAD010000097.1:0-6607 GCA_031359515.1 Acidobacteriota bacterium
CGCAAAGGCGCAAAGAGTTTGGTCTGACATGAGCGTTAAGCATAGGGGAGGGTTTATGCCGAGACCGATTAGCGAGCAGGTGGTGGTCATCACGGGGGCGTCAAGCGGCATCGGGCGTGCGGCGGCGTTCGAGTTTGCGCGGCGCGGCGCGGCGGTCGTCTTAGCAGCGCGCAACGGGCCGGCACTGGAGACGGCGGCGCGTGAAGTTGAGGCATTGGGCGGACGCGCACATGTCGTGCCGACGGACGTGGCTGAGCGCGAGCAAGTAGCACGGCTCGCGGATGAAGCGGTCAGACAGTTCGGGCGGATTGATACGTGGGTCAACGATGCGGCCGTCAGCGAGTACGGCACGGTCGAAGAGATCAGTCTCGACGAGATCGAGCGCATCGTGCAGGTCAATCTGCTCGGCACGATCTACGGCATCAAGGCCGCGCTGCCGCATCTGCGCCGGAACGGTGGCGGCACGATCATCAACGTCGGCTCGGTGCTGTCTGATCGCGCCATCCCTTTGCAGTCCACCTACTGCGCGACCAAGCACGCGGTCAAAGGTTTCACCGAAGCGATCCGCATGGAACTGGCGCGCGATGCGCCCGACATACACCTGACGCTCATCAAGCCGTCGGTGATCAACACGCCTTACTACAACCATGCACGCACGAAGATGAACTTTGAGCCGCGCGCGATGACGCCCGCTTACGAGCCGAGTCTTGTGGCCGAAGCCATCGTCTTCGCCGCCGCGCATCCGCGCCGCGAGATCACTGTGGGCGGCATGGGTAAATTGTTGAGCGTCTTGCAACGTCTCAGCCCCGCGTTCCTCGATTGGTTCATGACGCGCGGCGACCTAATGATCCGCGTGCAGCAGAAGGACGAGCCGCCGCGGCCGGGCGACAACCTGTTCGCGCCCGTCGCGGAACTTGGCTCGACCATTGGCGAGTACAGCGGCCAATCAACCAGCGTCAGCCCCTACACGCGCCAACTGGAATTTCATCCGAATCGCAAACGCCTACTGCTCGCAGTCGCGGCCATCGGCGCGGTGGCATTGATACGCGGTATCGGGCGAGACGGAAAAGATCGGCCGCAGCGGGGCAGGAAATTATTGAACCACGGCCGTTGATGAGAGAGGCCGACATAACACAGAGGGCACAGAGGCGGCACAGAGATAACAGAGTTCTGCTCTGTGTCCCTCTGTGCCGCCTCTATGCCCTCTGTGTTGAACCGACTTACGCTATGCGCAAACTTCGCGCTCACGGCGCAAGCAGCACGTCCACCAGACCATCGGCAGCGGCGGTGAGTTGCGCGACGATGCGCGGGTCGCTCGACTTGCAAGCGTCAAAGTTGCGCGCCTCAAGCACCGGCGCTGCAAGTCCGTCCTCATCGTATGCGACGAGCGCGACTTGCAACGTCGGCGAGTCCGCGATGATGAACCACTCGCGCGCAAGCAGCGTGTCCGGCACCACGCCGACCAGTTTCATGTTCGGATGGCGCGGCGGTGTCCAATCCTGCTCGCCGAAGACATAGACCTGCTCCGACACGTCGGCGATGCGCAGATAGCGGGCCACAATCGGTTCCATGCGCGACAGTTTTTCGAAGCCGACATAGACGCGTCCGCCCCTGTGTGCGCGCAGCAAGAGCGCAGTCTCGATCAGCAAACTCACATATTCCAGACACGGCGACTGTGTGCGAAAGCGGCAGGTCGTGTATTGCTCGAATGTTTGCCGCGAGAGGGTCGTGATCGTGCCGAGATCTGTCGGTTTATCTTTACCGGTGGCGCGCAGCGCACATGCAAGCATCGAAAAACCCTTCACCGCGCTGCGCCACCTCCTTGCTATTAATGCTCCTGCTTCTATACCCGCCGCAGACTTCATGCGCGTTACGAATCGTTGGGGAAAGTGTGTGGCGAACGGCCGACTGCGCGGCCCGCATGCCGCCCAGTCGGTTGTTACTTTCTGTGCGGAACTGCCTCTCCAGCGCACATCCGTTCACCCGACCCTACGCCGCGCTATCGCCTGACGCGAGGAACGCGAGTAGATCATTCGTCAAGCGCTCCTTGTGCGTGGCGAACAGGCCATGTGGTGCGCCGTCATACTCGATCAACCTAGCTTGAGAAATACCACGCGCCGCCGCGCGGCCGGTCGCATCAATCGGCACGGTCTTATCACTGGTGCCGTGAATGATCAGCGTCGGCACAGAAAAACTCGCCAGGTCAGGTCGGAAGTCCGTCGTCGCAAACGCTTTGGCACAAGCGAGCGTCGCCTTCAGGCTGGCCCCCATCGCCACGTTCCGCGACCATTGCAGCACCTCATCGCTCACCGGCTGCGACACAAGCCCGACGCCATAGAAATCTTGGAAGAAACTCGCAAAGAAATGCGCGCGGTCTTGCTGCATGCCTTCGGTCATCTGCGCGAACACCGCCGGATCGACGCCGGCGGGGTTGTCAGCAGTCTTGAGCATGTACGGCACAACCGATGAAATGAGCGCGGCTTGCGCGACGTTCTGCCCCGCGTGCCGCGACATGTAGCGCGCGACCTCGCCGCCGCCCATCGAAAAGCCGACGATGGTTGCATCGGTCGCGCCGGTCTCCGCAATCACGGCGGCGAGGTCGTCAGCCAGCGTATCGTAGTTATAACCATCCCACGGTTGGGCTGAACGACCGAAACCGCGGCGGTCGTAGGCAATGGCGCGAAAACCTGCATCAGCAATTGCCAGCGCCTGATCATCCCAACTATCCGCCGAGAGCGGCCAGCCGTGCAGGAGGATCACGGGCCGGCCCTGTCCCCAGTCTTTGACATAGAGTTTCGTATCGTCGCGTGTCGTGATGTACGTCATTGTCTCTCTCCCTTTCCGCTGCTTCGCCTTAGCGTTCTGTGATCCGTTGAGCAACGCCGGCCGCCACAGCCCGGCGATGATTGCGCCCGCGCCTACGGTTTCAGCACCACCTTGATGCAGCCATCCTCTTTGTCGCGGAACGTCCTGTACATTTCGGGCGCGTCAGTCAATGGCACGCGATGCGTGATGACGTAGCTGGGATCGATCTCGCCCGCTTCGATGCGCGCAAGCAGCGGCTTCATGTAGCGGTGCATGTGCGTCTGCCCCATCTTGATCGTCAGCCCTTTGTTCATCGCCGCGCCGAATGGAATCTTGTCCAGGAAACCGATATAGACGCCGGGGATCGAGAGCGTCCCGCCCTTGCGGCAACACATCATCACCTCGCGCAGCACGTGCGGCCGATCCGTGCCGAGCATCACCGCCGCCTTCGCCTTGTCGATCACGGCGTCAATCGAGCCGCTCCCGTGCGCCTCCGTCCCGACCGCATCAATGCAGCTATCGGGGCCGCGCCCGCCCGTCAGCTCCATCAGACGGTCATAGACCTTCTCTTTCGACACATCAATGATCTCGGCCTTGCCTTGTTCCGCCGCCATCGTCAAACGCTCCGGCACACCATCAAGCGCGATCACACGCCCCGCGCCAAGCATCCACGCGCTCTTAATCGCAAACTGCCCGACGGGGCCGCAACCCCAGATCGCCACTGTGTCGCCATCTTCGATCTGCGCGTTCTCCGCCGCCATGTAGCCGGTCGGGAAGATGTCGGAGAGGAATAAGACCTGCTCGTCCGTGAGCGAGTCGTTCTCGATCTTCAACGGGCCGACATCGGCGAAGGGCACGCGCAGGTACTCCGCTTGCCCGCCGGCATACCCGCCGAGCATGTGCGAATAGCCGAACAGTCCCGACGGCGATTGGCCCATCACGGCCTTGGCCATCTCCGCGTTCGGGTTCGAGTTGTCGCACAACGACCACAACTCTTTTTTGCAAAAGAAACATTCGCCGCAAGCGATGGTGAACGGCACGACCACGCGGTCGCCCACCTTCAGATTCTTCACCTCTTTGCCGACTTCGGCGACTACGCCCATCGGCTCGTGGCCGAGTATGTCGCCCTTCTCCATCGTCGGCATGAAGCCGTCGAGCAGGTGCAAGTCCGAGCCGCAGATCGCCGTCGAAGTGATCTTCACAATAGCGTCGCGCGGATTCAGTATTTGCGGATCGGGGACTGTCTCAACCCGCACATCGTTCGTCCCGTACCAGCATAGAGCCTTCATCACGTCCCTCCCCTTGAAAATCGAAAACGCTCGTAGTGCGCCCTACTCTGCACGCATGAAATTGCGAGGATGTGTCAACCAAGTGACTTCATCTTCAAATAAAACTATACGCTGTGGTACGGACGTGTGTGCTGATGTGGCTTAACTGCGCAATGCGGCGAGCAACTTGTCGTGGATGCCGTCAAAGCCGCCGTTGGACATGATGATGACGGCGTCGCCCGCGCCGCGCCTATCCGACCCGCTCAAGGATGCTCGTGCAGCGCTCGTGCGGCGCGGGCGAACTGATCGTCGAAGCGGCGCGGGAAGGGCATGAAGCGGTGCTTGGCGCGGTGTCGGCGCATCTCGCGCATGACGTTGAAGCCGCAGGCGCTGACGACGCGCGCGGCCCGTGCGAACAGCGGCGCGGCCGGGTAGCAGTCGAAGTGTAGGATGTGCGCGGGCAGGGCGGGGGGCACGTCGCGTGCGAGCAGGATGAGCTGTGCCCCCGGCTGTTCGAGGCGGCGCAACTCTTCCGCGTAAGCGAGCAGTTCAGCGACTTCGGCCGCAGGGGCGGAATGGGCGATCAGCCAGACGGGGCCTGCCGCGCGGGTCAGCAGTGCGAACCGCCCGCGCGCAGCCGCGTCGTCAGGGTGCGGCGGATCAACGAGCGTCAGGGGCGCATGCTTGACGGATTGCCGCGCGACGAATGCTGCGTGCGCCGGCGCGAGCGGCTCAAGCACGTGCGTTGCGGCGAAGCGCGGCGGGCGGCGGCCCGCCAACAGCCCCTCGTACGCAGGCCACTGCAACAGGCGCGCGACATAGTGGACGGGCAAGTCGGTGACGGGCGGGAAGTCGCACAACTCGCCGCAGATGCCGGCGGGGAAGGTGTCGAGGTAGAGGGCCGTGGGGCGGAGTCGAGCCAGCAGGCGCATAAGCCAGAGCCGGTATGCGGGCAGATCAAGCGCGAGGGCGGCGGGCGCTTTGATTACGCGTAAGTCGCCGGTGACGCGCCGGTCGTCCGCGTAGTCGGAGGCGGTCAGGACCCGCGCGGCGTGCGTCAGTCCGAGCGTGTGCAGGAGGGCGCGTGCGCGCGTCAGGTGGCCCAGTCCGCCGCCCATCGCGTAGTAGAGGATCATAGCGGCTACAGTTTGCGCGCGAGCAATTCGGCCATGATGATGTAGCGCACCTGTTCGGGGATTTGCTGCATCAGCAGCACGCCGTAGGCCGCCGAATACTGATCCGTGTTGCTGTCGTACAACTCCTGCTCGCCCGCGTCCTTGACCTTAACCTTCTGCCGGTCGCGGTAAAACTTGACCTCGCCCAGCGCCATCTCGTTGCGCACTACTTTGACGCGGTCGTCCTCCTTGAGCTTCAACTCGAACGGATTCTGATTCTCCTCGTTGTCGCTGATCTTGATCTTGTCGGCCGCGGTCTTGACCTTCCAGAGCAAGCGGCCGTCGGGCGTGCGCACCTTGAAGCCTTCATCGCCGGGCTTGACTTCGGCCACGAGGCCGCCGCCCTCAAGCTCATACTTGCGCTTATCCTTCTCGTTCGGTGCGCCGCGCAAGACCTGCATCCGCCCGCCCGTGCTGAACTCGATCTTTAGCTCCTCGCCGCGCTGCTTGAACTCGACCAAAGTCTGATCATCAGGCGTCTTGATCTTGATCTGCTCGGCCCAGCCGGCGGCGTCCGCCGCGGGTGCGCCGCCGCCGGCATTGCCTGCCGGGGCATTGCCGCGACTGCCGCATGCGCTCAGCGCGAGCGCGAGCAGTAGTAGCAGCCAGCCGCGCATGTGCGCGCGGGCGTTCGTGCTTAGCGTGAGCATGATTGTTTGTCTCTCCTGCATGAAGGTTACGAGCGCAGCACAAAGGCTGTAGGCGTCAACTCACCGATTGCCACGCGACGACATCAGCCGACTCAGCGTGCGGCGCAAGCGTCTCGCGTAAGACCGACAGATATCGCTCCGCTTCCGCGCGGTGATCGAAGACGGAGCGGGCGAGCGCGCGGCAATTCGCACCGAGGCGCAGCAGCTCTTGATCCGCGCTGGCGGCAGCACGCGCGATGGCCCGGCGGCAGCCGTGCGGGTCGCCGGGGTGGAAGAGGAAGGCGTGCTCTCCGTCCACCAGTACGTCAGCCATGCCGCCGGTGGTCGAGGCCAAGGCCGGGAGACCCAGCGCGGCTGCTTCGACCAGCACGTTCGGCAGCCCGTCGTAGAACGAAGGGATCACGATCAGATCACACGCCGCGTAGTACGGCAGCAACTCGTAGCGGTCGAGGAAGGGAAGCGCGGTAAAACTGATCTCGGCGCGGTGGGCTGCGAGCCACGCCTCCATCTCCGGCTCCAACTCGCCGACCAAGAGCAGGTGGCAGCGCGCCGCGTGCCCCGACCGTGCAAGCGCGTCGAGGAAGAACAGCCCGCCCTTCTTCTGCTTCAAGTGGCCGAACATGCCGAGCACACGCCGCCCCGCCGGCACGTGCGCCCGCCGCCATTCTTGGCCTTGCGCGCGGTCGCCCGGCGTCAACGCCCACTCGGA
>JANMAD010000100.1:0-6285 GCA_031359515.1 Acidobacteriota bacterium
CCCTTCTTTCAAATCTTTATACAGCACGCGCACATCTTTGCCTTCGTGGCGCAAGGCGTCGGGCTTCTCTTTGCCGGCGGGGCGGCCCGAGTTGCGAAAGATCGTCTCAAGCGCGGTGGGCACGTCCATGCCCAGTTGCACACCGTAGATGTCCGCGTCGTGCGCATTGACTTGCGCCAGGGCGGAACTGAAGCAGAGCGCGCAAGCAATCAATGCTGTAATGATAAAGCGCATATTTAAGTTTCTTCTCCGTTGTCTCAGTTGCCCGCGTCGTTAATTTGCTGGCGGCAGTTTCGTTTCCGTGGTCGTGCCACGATGCGCCTCGTGGAGTTGTTTGACGACCGCGCTCTCGTTGGCGGCATCAGCGGCGCGACCCAGACGCCGATAAGCGAGCGCGAGTTGATAGTGCGGCTCAGGGTTCTGGGGCGCGAGGTTGGCCGCGCGTTGCAGGTGCGCGATTGCTTCGACAGCGCGCCCCGCGCGAACGAGCGCGCGACCTAAGGCCACGCGCGCTTCATAAAGCTCACTGTTAAGTTCGACCGCGCGGCGCAGTTCATTGATGCCTTCGTCCATTTGTGCGCCGCCTTGTTTGACGAGCAGCGCGCCCACACCGAGATGACCTTCGGCGTTGTCCGGCTGGACGACGAGCAGTTCACGATAAGCGGCGAGCGCATGCGCGTCGTCTTGCGCCGCTTCGAGCGCGGTCGCGAGAAAGAAACGCGCCTGCCAACTGTCGGGGCGCAAGACAATGGCGGCGCGGAAGGCGTTGGCGGCTGCGGCCGGATCGCCCGTGCCGTAGAGCGCACGCCCAAGCGCGAACTGCGCGTCGAAATTGCGCGGCGCAAGCATGACGGCTTTGCGCACTGACGTGAGCGCGCCCGCGCTGTCGCCTTTGACCGCAAGGATGACACCGAGCAGCACGAGCGCGTCGGCCGTCCCAAGTTGCACCCCATCGCCGGCGCTGACGCCGGGCGCGGCTGTCGCTTCCGCGTAGGCAGCGGCGGCACGGGCCAACGGCTCGGCTTCTGCGCGACGGCCACTGTTAAAGAGCGCGAGCGCGCCGCCATAGAGCGCGTGCGCGTCTTTCGGCGCGACCACGATCACCGCGTTGAAGATACGCGCGGCGTCCGCATAACGGCCGGTGCGCACCAGCTCGAACCCGAATGCGCGGGCCTCATTGATAGCCGCCTGATCTAGCGGCCGCTGCTGCACGCGGGCCAGCACAAGATTTAGTTGCGCGGTCTCGTCGGGCACGGCGGCGGGCGTTTGCGCGCGGACTGCATGCGGCACGCAGAGTAAGCAGAGGAGCAGCATCTGTGCCCAACGGGCGACAATGTAATGGCAGATGCTGATCATAAGTAGCTCTTGTTTAGGCCTGAATGCCCGCGCCAAATCCAACAGACGCGCGGCTGGTGCGGGCGGGAGACGCTGTGAGCTTAAACGGTTAGCCATGTAAGCTCAAACGACGGACACGAAAAATAATAACGGGTGGCGAACATGTAACAGCTTGCTCGCCACCCGTCAGTGTTGCGCCCTGTGAACGCGCACGGGCTGCCAGTGCCCCGTCCGCGTCGTTAGAACAGCAGCTTGATGGAAAATTCCAGTTGCCGCTGGTTCGAGTTGGCCCGGTCAATGCCGAAATCGGAACTGTTGATGTCGGCGTTCGGGCGATAGTGGTTGATGTGGTTCAGCAGGTTGTAAGCCTGTACGCGCAGTTGCACGTTGAAGGCTTCGCTAATCGCGGGCACGGGGAGGTTCTTGAACAATGAAGCATCCCAGAACTCTTGCCGCTCGCCGCGGAAGATGTTGCGCCCCGATGTGCCGAACTTCGGCCCACCCGGCATGCTCGCGAAGATCGGCGTGACCGCGTTGCGGAAGGCCGCTCTGTTCAACTGCCGCGAACTGCCGGCCGGGATGGCGAACGGATCGCCGATGATGTCGGCGCGCCCGCTGCTACCGGTTACGCTGAAGACCGGCCCCGACTGAATCTGGATCACGTTGTTGAGTTGGAAGCCGCCGATGATGTAGTCGAGCGCCTTCGGCAGATCGCCCCCGAACCGCCGCCCACGCCCGAACGGAATGTCATAGACGTTTGCGAAGGTGAAGCGATGGCGCACATCGAGATCGGAGTTAGCCTTGTCGAGACTCAAACCGATGACGGGGTTCGCCGGCCCGCACCCGCTTGCGCCCGGCCCCTGTATGCAGAAGCCGCCGGGCGTATTGTCGAGCGCGTGCGCCCAAGTGTAGGTCGCAAGGATTGATAAGCCGCGCGAGAAGCGTTTCTCCAACTTGGTCTGAAGCGAGTCGTACCAGGACTTGCCGTTGTAGTTCTCCGTGACGACATTGTTGAAGGGCACGAGCCGCGCGCCGTTAGAGTTCGTGCCGATGTTCTGGATGACGAGCAAGTTGCGTCCGCGCGAAGCGACGTAGCCGACCTCGGCCAACCAGTTCGGCCAGAATTCGTACTGCGCCGTCAGGTTGTACTGGTGATAAATCTCATCCTTGCGGTTGGGGTTGTTGTAAAAGATTTGCGAGTCCGCGTTCGGGCGGAATGTGTTGGGCGGCAGCGTCAGCGTCGGGACGGGCGGCCCGGCGGAGAGCGGTAGATTGCCCACAATGTCGCTGAAGTTGAGATTGTAGCCGCCGCCGCTCAGAAAGTTATTGCTGAGCGTGACGCCGCTGCCGGCCACGTCGGTCGCGTAGAGCAGCCCGTAGCCGCCGCGCAAGACGAACTTCTTATCCTCACGCAGCCCGCTCCAGGCGAAGCCGATGCGCGGGCCGAAGTTGTTGCGGTCGGTCTCCACGCCGCCGCGCCCGTGCGGCGAGCCTGACGTGGTGCGAATGAGATTGCCGGTGGTCGGGTCGA
Source organism: Acidobacteriota bacterium (assembly GCA_031359515.1). Taxonomy (GTDB): domain Bacteria; phylum Acidobacteriota; class Blastocatellia; order Pyrinomonadales; family Pyrinomonadaceae; genus QHXQ01. Next base: position 2,867 of record JANMAD010000100.1, read on the forward strand.
AGTTCGATTGCCGGTCGTAGCGTTCGGTCTGCGGCGTGAACACGTCGTAGCGCAAGCCGAGATTGAGCGTCAGATCGGAGCGCGCCTTCCAGTCGTCCTGCACGAAGAAGTCAACTTCTTTATTAGAGAGGAAGGGGATACCGGTCGGGATGCCGCGCGAGATGGACGAGGGCTTGTAGCCGAGCAACAAGTTAGTGATGGCCGAACCGGATTCTTGCGGCCCGATGGGCACATCGTTGCGCTGACCGAAGAAGCCGTTGTTATTCTGGATCGCGCTGGTGTAGACGGTGTTCGACTTCGCATTGCCCGCGCGCCCGGAGTCCAAGTTAGCGTTCTGCCGCAGGCGCAGGTCGCCGCCGAACTTGAAAGTCTGGTTGCCGTGAATGACGGTCAGCGTGTTGCCGAAGAAGAAATTGTTCGAGGTGAAATAGAACGGGCCGCCGTCGCCGGTGAATTCGATGTCGCTGGGCTGCGCCGTGTTGCCGACGATGCCGAGCAGAATCGTGCCGGAACAGTTCACGCCGCAGATGTTCGTGCGTGGAATGCCGAGGTCTTGCGCGTTGGTCGCCGAGAAGCCGAGCGCGCCGCCGACACCGGGATTGAAGATGCCGATATTGACGCGCGTGTAACCGGCCCGCGCATCGTTCACCACGTTCGGGCTGAAGGTGTGCGTATCGCCCAGAGCGACCTGCCGCGAATTACCGAACTCGTTACCCGCGCCGAAGCCGGAAGCGAGATCCTTGCCGTTGGGCGAACTGCCGAGCGGGAAATTGTTGTCGCGGTTGCGCGCGTTGGTTGATTTGCTGTAACGCCCGAAGAGAGTATTTGTTGAAGTCAGGTTGTGATCGATCTTCACGTCGTAACCGTCGGTGTTGGCCCGCTCGCTACGATTGCGATTGTAGTTGTTCGTCAGCCCACCCTGCGTCGGTAGCGGAAAGGCGTTCAGGTAATTGAAGGCCGCCGAGTCGAACAGGGCTGCGGGAATGATGTTGCCGGGGAACGGGTTGCCGTTGCGGTCGAAGATCGTGCCGCGCGTGAAGGTGCGCCCCTGATAGGTGGTGGTCTGACCGGGCTGCAAGAACTCGGAGAAGTCGCCGGTGCGCTGCCGCGCCGTCGGCACAGTGACGAACCCGAACTCGCCGCCGAAGGCCGGCGTGCCGTTGCGCTGCCCGTTGTACGAGACGAAGAAGAAAGACTTGTTCTGCCCGTTATAGAGGGCTGGCGGGCCTTCACCGAAGCGGGGCAGGTAGATCGGACCGCCGACCGTACCGCCGAAGTTATGCGTGACGAAGTTGGGCGGCTGCCGGTTGTTCGTCGGCTTCGCGCTGCCAGCGCGCCCCTGATAGAACTCGTAGACCGTGCCGTGGACGTTGTTCGTGCCGGACTTGAAGGTGGTCGAGACAATCGCGCCGCCCGCACGGCCCGATTCAGCCGAGGGGACGCTGGTCTCAACCTTGAACTCTTGAATCGCGTCCGGGTTCGGATAGATACCGATCTGGCCGAACTGCGACTCGTTGTTGTCCACGCCATCGAGCGTGAAGTTATTATTGGTCACGCGCGCACCGTTCGCGGAGATGACCGAACCGCCCGACTCGCGGAAGCGTGTGGACTCGGTCGAACTGCCGACGGGGCCGGAGCCGTTGCTGAAGCCGCCGCCGCCGCCGATAGTCGAAGCGATGGGGCGCGTCACGCCGGGCGAGAGCGCGGCGAGCAGCGTGAAGTTGCGCTGCGGGATCGGCAAGTCGGTCACTTGCCGGCCTGTGATGATGTCGCCGCGCACGCTCGTCTCGCTTTCGACGATGGGCGCGTCGCCGGTGACGGTGACGACATCGCCGCCCACCCCGCCCAACTCAAGCTGCGCATCAATGGGCACACGCGAGTTCGTCTCGACCGTGATCTTGTCGCGCAACTGCGTCTTGAACCCGGTGGCCTCGACCGTCACTTTGTAATCGCCCGGCACGAGGTTCGGGATCGTGTAGATGCCGTCGTCGCCGGTCGTCGCTTCGCCGACCTCGTTGGTCGCTAAGTTAGTGGCCGTGACCTTCGCCCCGGAGACGAAAGCACCGTTCGGGTCTTTGACTGCGCCCGTGATCGTGCCCTTATTGTTTTGCGCGTAGAGCGGCGTGCAAAGGGCCGCGCAGCAAAAGAGCAGCGCCGACAGACGGGCGCATGTTTGCGTTAATGTCCATTGTTTCGTCATAGCTTGGGCCTCGCCTGTGGGAAATGCCGTCGCAGGTTTGTCTCTATAAACTACGCGCGCCAGAAGGCTGAGCGGAATCGTCAGCGCATCCGGGCCGCAATGGCAGGAGTTAAACCGCACGGGCCAGTATCGAAAATTTAGCTTCGCAACCTAGAGAGCGTAGCTTGGGTAGTTTGTTGCTTATCCGAACGAAGGTCTTTTAATACAGAATTCACTTGGTTGTCAAATAATTTTGGCGCGCTCAGGCTGTTTCATCAAACGCCCAGCGGCGCTTGGCTTCGTCAATCAGCCGGTTGTTTTCTTCATAAGAGAGATCGGCTGTGGCCGGTGCGCCGGGTTGCGGCGGATATTGATGCGCGGCATAGACCGGATAAGCTTCTGTGCGCAGGTGCGCGAGCATGTGATGACCGCGCCGCGCCGCGCGCTCGTGCCGCAGCGCGGAGATGTCCACCGGCGCGACGACGATGCGCTCGCCGGGGCCGGGCGATGCTTCGGCGAGGATGCGCCCGTCGAAGTCCACGACCTGACTGCCGCCGGGCCACGAATAGGGCGGGTAGTGTTTCAAGCTCGCGCCCTGATTGGCGGCGACGACGTAAGCCGTGTTCTCCAACGCGCGACAACGATTGACAATCGTCCACCAACTCATCGGTTCGGTCGCGCCCCACGGGTCCATGTAGGCCGAGACGCGCACCAACACCTCCGCGCCGTTCGCGGCGAGTTGGCGAATGGCTTCGGGGAACAGCCAGTCGTAACAGATGGCGCAACCGATGCGGCCGAGGGGCGTGTCGGCGACGGGAAAGAGCGGTTCATCATAACCGGCCAGATCGTGCGGGCTGGTGTGAACTTCGTACGGCAGCCACGTGTTCACCTTCCGATATTTATACAAGATGCCCTGCGGGCCGATGAGGCAAGTGGTATTGAAGACAGCGCCCGGCCAACGTGCATCAACTTCGAGCATCGTGCCGCTCTGAATATAGATGTCGTGCTCGCGCGCTTTCTGTTCGAGCCGCTCGGTATGCTCATTCGGGATGGAGACGGCGAGTTTCGCGCGCAACTCGGCGAGCGTGGCAAAGACCGGCGCGGCGTGCGCGAACTCCGGAAAGACCACGAGCCGCACGGGCAAAAACGGCGCAGCCCCCGCGACAGCTGCATCGATCATCGCGCAGATACGTTCCGTGTTCCGGCGCATCTCGCGCCGCTCAAGCGGATTCGGCTGATC
>JANMAD010000103.1:0-8323 GCA_031359515.1 Acidobacteriota bacterium
ATGGGCCGCTTGGGCTTCACTTCGGCCGTGTCTTGATTGATGTCCGTCGGCTTTCGTCGCGTTGGTCTGCGCATGCTGTATCATTACTCTAACCTGCGCGCGGGCGCAAACGAGTTAAAAGATTTGAAATTGCAAATCTGAGATTCGCGATCTGAGAGCAACTTGATGGACGTCATACTCATTATAGACAAGCCGGCGGATTGGACTTCGCACGATGTGGTGGCGCGCGTGCGGCGCATCTTGCAAGAAAAGCGCGTGGGCCACACGGGCACGCTCGATCCGTTTGCGACCGGCGTGCTGGTCTTGCTCGTCGGGCGCGCAACGCGGCTCGCGCAGTTTCTCGCGGGCGCGGAGAAGGAGTATGAGGCGACCATCCGCTTCGGTTATGCGACCGACACGGGCGATCTCACGGGCACGCCGCGACTGGCAGAGGGCGAAACGATTAAACCTTGCGCCGGTTGGCGCGACGAAGAGATCGAAGTGGCATTGCGGCCCTTGCGCGGCGAGATCGAGCAAGTGCCGCCGATGTACTCGGCGAAGAAGGTGCAGGGGCGCAAACTCTATGAACTGGCGCGGCGCGGCATCGAGGTCGAGCGCAAAGCAGTGCGCGTCGTCGTGCGCGAACTGACAGCGTTAACGCGGGCCGACGGCGCGCTCATCAATCAGCACGCCGACGGCACGTGCGAGTTGCTTGTGCGCGTCGTCTGCTCGGCGGGCACTTACGTGCGCACGTTGGCCGAATCAATCGGCGCAAATCTCAACACGGGCGCGCACCTCACTGCGCTCAGACGCACGCGCGCGGGCGCGTTTGAATTGTCCGCAGCGCACACGCTTGAGCAGTTGAGCGAATTGGCTGACGCGGGGCGCGCGGCCGAAACTTTGTTACAACTCGATGCAGCACTCCCCGCGCTGCCATCGCTGCATCTAACGGACGCGGACGCGCGGCGCGTGCGGCACGGTGCGGCGGTGCAGAGCAACGCGCAGCAATGGCCGGACGGCGCGCAAGTTAAATTGTACGACCCGGCGGGCGCGCTCCTCGCCGTCGCGGTGTACGACAAGGAGCGCGGGCAGTTGCAGCCGCGCGTCATGTTGGCGACGGAAAATAACGTTTGATTTGACCCGTCGCGGGCTGTGTTATAATCGCTCCCGCAACGGCTCACCCGCGCAAGTTGGCGCGTCTGTTGCGCCGTAGCACACAAGTAAGGCGTGCTTCTCCACACGCCGTCCAAACGCGCGAAGCCCTTTTAAGAGGTATTAAGGCGATGCACGAAGAACCGGATGGCAAACAAACTTTCAATATCAGCGAACGACTCGAACGCTCGCGCCGCGACCATGCCGCGCTGCAATGGGAAGGCACGTTCCGCGACTACTTCGAGCTAGTCACACAGAACCCGCGCCTGGCCCAACTCTCCCACGCGCGCATCAACGACATGATCCACGCCGCCGGTGTGGCCAAGCTCAACGAGGGCACGCGCGACGAACTGACGCGCTACAATTTCTTCGCGCCCGAACTGTTCGGCATCGAAGAGCCGCTCGCGCGTATCGTCGAATACTTCAAATCAGCCGCGCAACGACTCGAAGTGCGCAAGCGCATTCTGCTGTTGATGGGGCCGGTCGGCGGTGGCAAGTCAACGATTGTGACGCTGCTCAAGCGCGGCCTGGAAGAGTGGACGCGCACGGAGGCGGGCGCGGTCTACGCGATCAAAGATTGCCCGATGCACGAAGAGCCGCTGCACCTGATCCCGCACGAACTACGCGCCGAGATCGAGAAGCATTACGGCATCTACATCGAAGGCGATCTGTGCCCGCAGTGTCACTACGCCCTTGAGCACACCTACGCGGGCCGCCACGAGGACGTGCGCGTGCAGCGCATCGCCTTCGCCGAGAAAGAGCGCGTCGGCATCGGCACATTCACGCCCTCCGATCCAAAGTGCGTGACGGGTGACTCGATTCTGCTGACCAATCGCGGCATGCTGCGCTTTGACGAGTTGCAGCAAGAGTTGCATGCGGGCGCGGATGAGTTTGTGCCCTGCGGTGTCGGGGTCAGCGGTCTTAAAGGTGCGGAGTGGACTTCGCATTTCTATAACGGCGGTGTCCGCCCCACGCGCCGCTTGCGCACGCGCCTCGGCTACGAACTTGAAGGGTCACTCGTGCATCCGGTGCTGGTGTTGCAAGGCGGACGAGCGGAGTGGGTCAAGCTCAGCGATGTGCGCATCGGCGATCACGTCGCGCTGCAACGCGGGCAGAACCTATTCGGCGACGCGACGCAGTTATTACCCTTCAGTTACGATGGGCCATCCAGTCGCGGCCAGAACAAGTCTCTGACCTTGCCCCGGGAGATGACGGCCGACTTGGCCCGCTTGCTCGGCTACATCGTCGCCGAAGGCTCGTTGACCGATACTGCGCTCTGGCTGACCAATGGCGACCCGCGCGTCGTCGCGGACATTCTTGATACATGCGAACGCTTGTTCTCAGTCCGCCCGAAGGTTTACACAAAACAGGGCACGCACGCGCTGTCGCTCTCGATCTCGTCCGTCAAGTTAGTGCGTTGGCTCGCACAGGTCTGCGGCAGCACGCGCGGCGCAGCGCAAAAGCGCACCCCGCGTGTAGTCACGACCGCACCGCGCCACATCTTCCTCGCCTTCCTCGAAGGTCTGTTCTGGGGCGACGGCACGATCAGCGCACGCAAAGGGCTAGGTAGCAATCGCTTCAAGATCGCCACCGCCTCGCGCGAGTTAGCACGGCAGGTGCAGGTGGCGCTGCTAAATCTCGGCATCGTCTCCGCCTGTTACAAGGAGACTATCAAGGAACGCTTCACCGCCTACTCGGTCGTCGTGACAGGCGATGCCGTGGTTGACCTGCTTGCCTGCATTCCGTCGCTGCGCGAGAAGTGTACGGACGCGCCCGACCGCCTCGCGGCCAAGCGCGGGCGCACTAACTTTGACACCATCCCGCACATGCAGCCCGTCGTGCGCGAAGTGTTGCGCGAGGTTGCCGCCACGAACGGCAAGGCTCTGCCCGGCTTCGACCGTTACGCGACGGAAGCAACGTGGGGCCGCAACCTGACTCGCGCCCGCTTGCAAGCGCTGATCGAAACAAGCGAACGCGCCCTCCCGGAAAGTTCACCATCGCTGGCGTCGCTACGCGAGCGGCTGGCAGACAATCTGCTCTGGCTCGAAGTGCAAGCGGTCAGCGAAGGCACAGCGCAGGTTTACGATCTGACCGTGCCCGGCACACACTCCTTCTGCGCCAACGGCTTCATCAATCACAACAGTCAGGACATCACCGAACTCACCGGCTCGATTGATCTCTCGACCATCGGCGAGGTCGGTGTCGAAAGCGATCCGCGCGCTTATCGGTTTGATGGTGAGTTGAACATTGCGAATCGCGGGCTGATGGAATTCATCGAGATGCTCAAGTGCGTCCGGCCGAATACCTATATTCCTACGGAGCATGGTCTGTTGCAGATCGGAGAGATTGCCCCGCCCACGCCAGCGTATCACCAAGCCTTTCCGTTTGCTGTGCGCTTGCAGACGCGAAACGATGCACAGCAAACTTCACACATCATCTACAACGGCAAGGGCGAGACAGTCCGTATCCGCACTCGTAAGGGATATGTGATTGAAGGTTCGCCCGAACATCGCGTCCTCGTGCGTGCGCATAGCGGGGACTTTGAATGGAGGCAACTGAAAAACCTAAGACTTTGTGAACGTGTTTGCCTGAATCGCAAGGGCTATTGGCCGAGCCAGTATCCGAAGTTACAGGTGCGTCTAAAAACAAAGAAGCGCAAATTAATTCAGCACCTGCCGGAAGAGATAAACTTCGATCTGGCTAGACTACTTGGCTATTTCGTTGCTGAAGGTTGTTATCTTAAGAATAACCGGGGCACGGATGGCGGCATAAACATCTGCAATCAAGCAACGGAGGTGATTGCTGATCTTCAGCGCATCTTGGCAGCCTTAGGCTTGCGGATGCACTCCGACAGTAAAGGTCGTCACTATATCTGGAGTCGGGAACTGGCCGATCTCTTCCATCAATTCGGACTAGATGGCCGGCGTGCGCACGAGAAACATGTGCCGCAAATCATCCGCCGTGCGCCGAAAGAAATTATGTCGGCGTTCCTGCGTGCATACTTTGACGGTGACGGCACAGTGACGACGTACATCGCTTGCACGACCGCCTCGGAGACGCTGGCTGAGCAGTTGCAGCTTATCCTGCTCAATTACGGCATCATCTCCAAACAGCAGCGCGTCTTCAATCAGAAGTATCAGCGGCACTACTACACGATTCAGATCGACAGTGAGAACGTCGAGCTATTCAATCGCGAGATTGGCTTTGGTCTCACGCGCAAGCGCGCTGCCGCCGAACGGTTAGCGCAAGAACGTCGTTCATGTCACCGCGACGCGCTCCCGCATCTTGCCCCGCACTGGTCGAGTTTGCAGCAGCAATTGCAACTCGTAGCGCACGCTGCGCAGGCGGCAAACGCGCTCCCTTATCGTCAGCGCGCGGGCGTGCGGCAGATGCTCGGTGACGTGAATTATGAACAACTCTGGCGCTTCGCGCGCGGCCGGGTTGCGCCGTCTTACACAGCGGCCACGGCAGTCGTCGCGGCGGCGCGCTCTTTCGTCCACATCCCCGCCGCGCTTGAGACGGCGTTGAGCGAGCGATTTTTTTACGACGAAGTGACCGACATCTCTTACGGCTATGATGATCTATGGGACTTCTGCGTGCCGGCCGGCCACACTTACGTCGGCAACGGCTTCGTCAATCACAACTGTGACGAGAAGTTTCTCTACTCGTTGCTCACGCTTTCGCAGGAACAATCGATCAAGACGGGCCGGTTCGCGATGATCTATGCGGACGAGGTGATCTTGTCGCACACGAACGAGAACGAGTACATCGCGTTCGCGGGCAATCGGAAGTCGGAGGCGTTGCAGGATCGCATCATCCTCGTGCGCGTGCCGTATAACCTGCGCGTGTCGCAGGAGGAGCGCATCTACGACAAACTGCTGCATCAGTCCGAAGCGTTGCGCAACGTCCACATCGCACCGAACACGTTGAAGGTCGCGGCGATGTTCGCCGTGTTGACACGGTTGGAAGACCCGAAGCGCGCGAACGTCGATCTCGTCAAGAAGATGAAGCTCTACGACGGCGAGGAGGTCGAAGGCTACAAGTCGAAGGACGTGCGCGAGTTGAAGGACGACACCGTGCGCGAAGGCATGGACGGCATTAGCCCGCGCTACGTCATCAACCGTTTGTCGTCTGCGCTCGTGCGCGACGGCGTCACGTGCATCAACCCGATTGATGCGCTGCGCACGATCAAGAGCGGCTTCGAGCAGCACACCGGCATCAACGCCGAACAGCGCGAGCGTTATCTCAATCTCATCTCGGCGGCGCGCAAAGAGTACGACGAGATGGCCAAGCTCGAAGTGCAGCGCGCCTTCGTCTATTCGTTTGAGGAGATGGCCAAGACGATCTGCAACAACTATCTCGACAACGTCGAAGCCTATTGCAACAAGGAGCGCATGAAAGACCCCATCACCGAAGAGGAGATGGAGCCGGACGAGCAACTCATGCGCTCAATCGAAGAACAGATCGGCGTCTCCGACAACGCGAAGAACACCTTCCGGCAAGAGATACTCATTCGCATCTCGTCCTACAGTCGCAAGGGCAAACAGTTCGAGTACACCTCGCACGAGCGTTTGAAGGAGGCGATTGAGAAAAAGATTTTCGCCGATCTGAAGGACGTGGTGAAGATCACGACCTCCGCCAAGACGCCCGACCCCGACCAACTGCGGCGCATCAACGAGGTCGTGGACCGCCTCGTCAAAGACGGCGGCTATTGCCCCGTCTGCGCCAACGAACTCCTGACCTACGTCGGCACGCTGCTCTCGCGCTGACCGACGCGAACAGCGAGAAGAGAAACAACGCCCGCGTCTTTCACCTGGAAGGCGCGGGCAAATTCGTTGTGATGATACAATCTATCAACAGAGGTATACGACATGGTCACTATCACATTCCCTGATCGGGAAACTGAAAAACGTGCGCTCGCTTTTCTGCTCGGACGTTTTTCCGGGCGCATCCTGCGTACGGGCGAGCATTTAGTGCCGGAGGCTGCGTTGGAAGCCCTCGCCGATCAAAACATTCCTTTCAGCGTCGTGGGGAAGACAACCTATGAGCAGCAGATGGCGGCGATTCGAGGTCTTACTTCCCCTACAGTTCAACGACGGGCGTGACGTGCCGGCCGAATGGCTGGCCGAAGCGGTCTTGGAGATTGCTGATTACTTCGGCGCGGCCAGTTACGAGACGCAGAAGGTGGAAGGTCATTGGCGACACGGCGGCGTCCTGTACCGGGATGATCTGGTGCGGATCGTCGTTGATGTGCCTGATGCGGCCAAGCATCGGCAGTGGATGAAGAGTTTCAAAACTCGTTGGCAAGAGCGCCTCGAACAGATTGAGCTTTGGCTGGTGAGCTATCGCATTGAGGTTGAATAGGTCGCAAGATCGCATGAAGAAACGTTACTGGCTGGCAGGCGGGTTCGCGTTGACGGGTGCGGCGGTGGTGGCGCACAGGTTGGTGCGGCCGCGTGCGCTTGATTGGGAGAGTCAGGCGGAGCGTTTACATCATGCCGACCGTTCGCGGTTCGCGGAAGTGGATGGCGTGCGCGTGCATTATCAGGCGGCGGGCGACGAGGGTGCGCCGCCGCTCGTGTTGATTCATGGGTTTCTCGCGTCGAATTTTGTCTGGCGCGATGTGCTTGTGCCGCTGGCGGAGCGGGGCTTGCGCGTGCTTGCGCCCGACCTTGTGGGGTTTGGTTTCTCGGCCAAGCCGGTGGATGGCGAGTACACGATTGAGGCGCAGGCGCGCATGATCGTGGGGCTGCTGGATGCGTTGGGGCTTGAGCGCGCGACGCTCGTCGGGAGTTCTTACGGCGGCGCGGTCGCAACGATTGTCGCGCTTGATTATCCGGCGCGCGTCAAGCGGTTGGTGTTGGTGGGCGCGGTCTGCAACGATGAGTTGAAGCGGCATCCGATGTTGCGCCTTATCGCCACGCGCGCGGTGGGCGATGTGCTGTCGCCGCCGCTGCTTGATCTGCGTTACTTCCTGCGGCGCAGGCTGGGGCGCTTGCGTGTGACGGGCGCGGAACGCCTGCGTGTGGAACAGAAGGTGGCAGGGCGGCACTTGCCTTTGCGTGCGGCGGACACGCAACGCGCGATGTTGCAGACGCTCCGGCGTTGGCGTGCGACGCGCGTCGAGCGCGAGGCGCATCTGTTGAAACAACCCACGCTGCTCGTCTGGGGCGCGCATGATGTGGACACGCCCTTGCGCGACGGCGAGATGTTGCAGCAACTGATCCCCGACGCGCGCCTCTACGTCTTCCCCGACTGCGAGCATCTGCCGCAGGAGGAACGCCCGCAGGAGTTCACGGCATTGGTCGCGGAGTTTTGTAAAGCAGTGACGAGTGGCAAGTGACGAGTGACAAGCAAGCAGTTGTCTTAACTCGTCACCTGTCACCTGTCACTCGTCACTGCCTTTTGAGGTTTTCAGATGTCGATTCAGCGCAACGATTGGTCTTTGCAGCGCAAGGGCATCATCGATCAGGAGCGGCACAAGGAGCGCGTGCGCGAGGCGATTCGCAAGAATCTCGGCTCGATTGTGTCGAATGAGGCGATCATTCTGTCGGACGGCAAGCGCAGTGTGAAAGTGCCGATGCGTGCGCTTGATGAGTACAAGTTTCGGTTCGATCAGCGCAAGCGCAAGCAGGTCGGGCAGGGCGACGGCAAGACGCGCGTGGGCGACGTGCTGGGGCGCGAGAGTCAACCGGGCAAAGGCGGGGGCGCTGGCCCCGCCGGACAGGACAGCGGCGCGGAGTATTACGAAGCCGAGATCAACATAGACGAACTGGCCGCGCTCATCTTCGAGGATTTACAACTGCCGTTTCTCGAAGAGAAGGCCAAGAAAGCCATTCCGGCCAAGACCACGCGCTTCGACGAGATACGCCGCACAGGCGTGCTAGCAAATCTCGACAAGCGGCGCATGATCCTTGAGAACATACGCCGCAACGCACGCGAGCAAGGGCGTGCGCGCTTCGGCAACGTGAAGAAAGAAGATTTGCGCTTCAAGACGTGGGAAGAGGCTCATCGTTATGAGTCGAACGCGGTCGTGCTGGCGTTGATGGATGTCTCAGGTTCGATGGGCGAGTTCAAAAAGTATATCGCGCGCTCGTTCTATTTCTGGATGGTGAGATTCTTGCGGACGAAGTACGACCACGTCGAGATCGTCTTCATCTCGCATCACACGGAGGCGCGCGAGGTGACGGAG
>JANMAD010000123.1:0-4691 GCA_031359515.1 Acidobacteriota bacterium
CGGCGATGTCGAACGTGAGCCGGTACCCGCCCGGCACGAGCGCGAAGTTATCCGCCAACAGATCGCGCACACGGCCATCCGCATCCGTCATGCCCTGCCCCAACGCTTGCCAGCCTTGCGCTGTTTGCCATTCGAGTATGACGGCGACGCCCGCAGCAGGCCGCCCGCGCGCCGTGTCGAGTACGTGTGTCGTGATCGCGCTCATGGGGCTAAAAGTTTTTCGAGTCTGAGCCGCGTGATCTTGCGTTGCTCGGCGGCGGCGTTGCGCAGTTCGATACCGGGATCGTTCGGCATCCGTGCGCGCAAGAGTGTAAGCATCTCTGCGGCCGTCTTGCCCGTCGCGCAGACGATGAAGATGTACCCGAACTTCTCCGCGTAGGCGCGATTGGCGGCGGCCAATTCATCGAGCGTGGCCTGCGCTGCATCCTGCGTGCCCGCCTGCTCCGCTGCCGACCAACTTTGCGCCGTCGCATCCTGCGCCCGCGCCGCCCGCCGCTCACCGATCTGCGGGTGACTGCTGAACGCCTCATGCCAGTCAGCCGTGCCTAAACTCCACCAGACTTCATCGGCCGCGAGCAGCAACTCTGCCACGTCCGCGAACGGCCGCTGCGCCGCCACAGCCCGCGTCCACGCAGACGAGCCACAACACTTGCGCAACTCTGCTTCCGCTGCCGTTGCGTCGAGCGCGTTCAATTTGGCCAGCCCTTCATGCGCCGCCATCCGCCACCTCGCCATACAGCCGCAGCCGACTGACGCCGCCGTCCGGATAGATGCTGAAGCGCACGTGTGTGATCGGGCCGACTTCGCGCAACTCTTCGGCGTAGAAGTGGCGCGTGTGCGCTTGTAGTTTCGTCTGCGGCAACAACTCAGTCCACGCGCACGTGGCCAGCGCGTCCGAGTTCGTCGTCCACTCCGGCGTGATGCAAGTCTCCAGCGAGCAACTGTCGGGGTAGTTGCCTCTGAAGTGCGCCGTGTCCACTTCGACCTGCCGGATCGTGCCGCGCGCACCGAGTTTAAGCACGACCCAATCGTGGCCGGGGCCGCGCCGCCGCTTCGTCTCCCAACCGTCGCTCATGTCCGCGCCGCGCCCCGGCATGATCAAATTGTGCCGGTGACCGAAGAACATGTCGCTGCACGCCAGCACTAGTCCGCCATGCTCTATGGCCGCGAGATCGACCAAGCCGAAGCGCGCGATGCGTGGCCAATCCGGCGCAACCTCACCAAAGACGCGCAGCCGCGCAACGCCGCCGTCCGGGTAAATCTTCAGCCGCAGATGCGTGCAGCGTTCGTCAGACGTAATCGAGAAAGAATTCTGCGCGTCGCCTTCGAGTTGCGCTTGCGGCAGTATCTCGTGCCACACAGTTGCGTCGCTCAACAGTTGCTCGACATCCGGTTGCCCATCAACTGCGCAGGCTTCGATGGAGCATTGCTCAGGATAATTCCCTCTGAAGAAACTCGTGTCCACGACCACGCCGCGCACGTTGCCGGGCAAGCCCAAACGGATCACACACCAATCGAAACCGGGCGTGCGCCGTCGCCGCGACTCCCAGCCGTCCATCCACTTACCGCGCTCCGTGTACTCGCCTTCGCGCCACACCGGCACGCTCGCTCGCAACAGATTCTCTTTCGGTGCGAAGAAATCGTCGTTGGCATACAGCACCGCGCCGCCGAGTCGCTCCGCCGCCAAGTCAACCAGTTCCGTAAACTCCATCAAGCGTCACCTCGCTAGCAACAGCGCGCCCGCCGCTTCATTGATAAACTCACCGCGCTCGTAAATCTTCACGCCGCGCAAGTACGTCGTCTCGACCACGCCGCGCAACAAGCGGCCCGCATACGGCGTCAACTTATGCCGGTGATGCAGCATCGCTGCATTAACGCGCAAAGGTTCTTCCGGCCGCCACACAACTATGTCCGCATCACAACCAACCTTGAGCGCGCCTTTTCGTTCTGCCAACCCGACCAGATGTGCAGGCGCGGCGGCTAACCATTTCATCAATCGGTTGAGCGAAATGCCACGCGCACGCGCCTCTGTCCACACAATCGGCAGACGCAGTTGCAGCGAACTGATGCCGCCCCACGCTTGCAGAAAGTTGCCCGCGTCGCGCCGCTTCAACTCCGGCGGACACGGCGAATGATCCGACACGATCATATCCAACACGCCTTCATCAAGCGCACGCCACAACTCTTCACGGTTCGCGCATTCACGGATCGGCGGGCAGCATTTGAATTCGGTCGCGCCGTCCGGCACGTCTTCCGCCGCGAACGTTAGATAATGCGGGCACGTCTCGGCCGTCAACGGCAAACCCTCAGCTTTAGCCGCGCGCAACAACGATAACGATGACGCCGACGAGTGATGCACGATATGCACGCGCGCGCCCGTCTCCCGGCATAGACGAATCATCAACGCGACCGCTTCGTCCTCCGCCGCCTTCGGCCGCGTCGCCAGAAACGTCGCATACCGGCGCGGGTCTGCATCCGCCGGTTGCGCTGTGAGCGCCGCGTCAATCGGCGCTTGTAGCTCGGCATGCACGATCAGCAGCGCGCCCAGTCGCGCCAACTCCGGCAACGCCACACGCAGATCAGCTTCGGTCACGTGCGGAAACTCGTCCACGCCCGACGGCACAAGAAAACATTTGAAGCCGACCACGCCCGCCGCATGCAACGGCGCTAACTCCGCCACGTTGCCCGGCACGACGCCGCCCCAGAAACCCACATCAACGCGACATTGCGCCTGCGCCCGCGCGAGTTTTGTCTTGAGCGCGGCGAGCGTCGTCGTCGCTGGCACGCTGTTGAGCGGCATATCCACGAGCGTCGTCACGCCGCCCGCCGCCGCCGCCCGCGTCGCCGTCGCAAACCCCTCCCACTCCGTCCGCCCCGGCTCGTTGACATGCACGTGCGTATCAACCAGACCGGGCATGACGACCGCATCATCGGCTGCTTCGATCAACTGACCATCGGCCGGCACGTCGTCATACGCGCCAACCGCGACGATGCGGCCGTCGCGTACATGCACCGCAGCCGGCGCAATCGCTTCCGGTAACACGACCCGCCGGCCGCGTATGACGAAGGTGTTCGCGTTCATCGTTAAGCGATTTGCTGTAAGAAGTCGTCCAACAGATTCGCCGCCACGCGCAGCCGGTAAGCGGCCGTCGAGCGCAGGTCGTCAATCGGCACAATCTCTGTCATCAACATCTCGCGCGCAGCTTTGATGGTTGCTGCGTCAAGCAACTGCTCACGCAGCAACGCTTCCGTCCGCACACAGCGCACGACGGTCGGCGCAACACTGCCGAGCGCGATGCGGACATCACTGATGCGCCCGTCGTGCAGGCGCCCGGCGGCGGCGATGCAGACTTTCGAGATCGCTTGTGCTTTGCGCGTACCAACCTTGCGATAATAAGTTTGCAGTTCGTTTGTGCGGCGCGGCAGATGTATGCGCCACAGCAATTCGTCCGGCTGCATGTTCATCTGCTTGTAGCCGGTGTGAAAACCGTCGTAAGCGATGCGCCGCACGCCGCGCGTCGAGACAAACTCAAGTTCCGCATCATAGACGAGCAACGCGGGCGGCGAGTCGGCGGCGGGCGAAGCGTTGACGACGTTGCCGCCGAGCGTGCCGCGATTCTGAATCGCGATGCCGCCCGTCTCGCGCGCCGCCGCGCACAGCAGCGGAAACTCGCGCCGCATCATCTCGTGCCGTTGCACTTCGGTGTACGTCGTCAACGCGCCGAGCGTGACGTGATCCGGCGTGACCTCGATGCCTTTCAGTTCCGGCAGATGCCAGATGCTCAAAAATCTCTTGTGCGCCAGCAGCCCCGCTTCGAGTAGCACCAGCAAGTCAGTCCCACCCGCCAATGCGCGCCACACACCCGGCTCACGCGCCAACAACTCAAGCGCGGCCGCCAGATCGCGCGGGGCACGCAACTCGTAATCAGGCAGGTACGCTCTCAATGCTCAACTCCCGTGCGTTGGCACGCGCGCACCACCGCATCGAAGATTTTCATATAGCCGGTGCAACGACAGAGATTGCCCGCAAGACCGTTGCGTATCTCAGCTTCGCTCGGCTGCGGCGTCTGTGCGAGCAGGCTCAACGCCGCCATCACCATACCCGGCGTGCAGATGCCGCACTGCGCGCCGCCCGTCTCGATGAACGCCGCTTGCACGGCATCCAGTTGCGCGCCGTCGGCGACGCCCTCAATCGTTTTGATCTCCGCGCCCGCGACTTGCAGCACCGGCACGAGGCAACTGTTGACCAACTCGCCGTCAATCAACACGGAACATGCGCCGCACTCGCCTTCGCCGCAACCCTCCTTCGTGCCGGTCAATCCTAACTGCTCGCGCAGCACGTCGAGCAGACGCGCCAACGGGGGCGCGCTCAGCGTGCGGCTCTCGCCGTTCACCGTGCAGGTCACGTCAACCTTGTTGGTAGTTTCAGTCATGCGCGTCTGTCGGAATTGAGCAAGTCTCACGCAAAGGCGCAAAGACGCCAAGAGAAGAGCGCAAAGAAATCAATGAACTCCTTTGCGTCCTGCTTTGCGTCTTTGCGCCTTTGCGTGAGCTTCTCTCTTTCATGCTGTCTGCGCTAACGCATCCATCAATGCCTCCGGCATCAACGGCACGTGATTGAAGGCGACGCCGGTGGCGTGCTCAATTGCATCAGGATCGCGGGCGCACCGCCGTCCATCGGCAACTCGCCA
>JANMAD010000160.1:0-4625 GCA_031359515.1 Acidobacteriota bacterium
CACACGGCACGGCTCGCGCAGGAATTCCAGTCCGATAGTCGCGGCGGCGATCTCGGCCTGCTGGTTCGTCGCGTTGCCGAGATAACTGCCGACCGCGCGCCACAGATCGCGATAACCCAAGAGCGCGACGGCCGCCGCGCGCGTCTCGCCGCGCCAGTTGCCGAGACTTGAGCCGTCGCAGTAAATCTTGACCTGCTTCGATGCGCGCCCGCTCACGCCCCTGCTCCTTGCGCGAGATTATCGGCCGGGATGTGCTTGACGTGATCGACCGCTTCCTCGAACGTGTCGTCGTGCGAGATGACGAACAGTTGCGTGAAGTGGCGCACCTGCCCGATCTGTTGCGCGAGCCGTTCGCGTCGTTCGGCATCCATGTTGACCGTCGGCTCGTCGAAGAACGCGATGCGTATGTCGGACAACTGCTTCAAGAGCGCGAGTCGCACCGCGAGCGCCGCTGCCATCTGCTCGCCGCCCGACAGATTCGGGAACGAGCGATCATAGCCGCCCTCTTCTACCACGATCTCGTAATCGCGCGTCCAACGGAGCGCGCGGCCCGCCTCGCCCGTGATCTCGCGGAAGAGTTGATTCGCTTCAATCGTGATGTTGTAGAGATAACTCTCCGTCACAAGCGGGCCGGCCTGTTTGAGCGTGTCGCGGATAAATTCGGTTGCTTCCGACAGTTCTTGCAGATGCTCTTTCGCGCGAAACTCTTCACGCAAACTGGCGCGCACCTCATCAAGCCGCGCGATCTCCGCGCTTAACGCCGACGCGCGCTCCTGCGCCGCTTCGAGTTGCGCGCCCACGGTCGCCGCCTGCTGGCGCACGAGCGTCAACGCCTCGCGCTCCGTCGTATGCGCCGCGCGATCATAACCGGCGGCGGCTTCCGTCTGCGCGCGTTGCGCCGTCTCGGCCGCACTCGTCGCACGCGCAACTTCTTCGGTCGTGCGCTCGACCGCAGCTTGTCGCGCCTCTAACGTCGCGGCGAGCGCGGCACTGGCGATGTACTCATGATGCGCCCCCGCCGTGCGTTCACGTTCTGCGCCGGTCGCCGCCCACTGCGCATCGAAATCTTTGAAGCGTTGCAAATTCGCATCAAGCGTCTGCCGTTGCTCATTGAGCGTAGTGAGCGCAGAGCGCGCGGACTGCGCCTCGGTTTCAAGTGTCGCCGCGCGCTCGGCTTCAGCGCGCAGGCGCACCGCTTGGCCGCGCGGATCATTGAGCGCACGCAGCCGCCGCTCCAACTCCGCGATGTCCTCTTCCAAAGTTTCAACGGCGCTTGCGGCCGCTGCCAACTCCGCGCGCTCCTCTTTCTTGCGTTTGCCCGCCGCTTCGATCTCGGTCAGACGCAAACGCAACGGCTCAAGCTCCGCATAGCGCAACGCTGCCTCGCGCGCCGCGATCAACTCGCCATCGAGACCCATCAATTTATTGCGCAACTCTTCCAGCGTCTGTTTGCCAGCCGCGAGCGGCGCTAACTTCTGATCGAGCGCGGCCAGATCGCGCTCACGCGCGCCGAGCAATTCGCGCTCATGCGTGAGTTGCGTGCGCTCGCGGCTGAGCAGGCCAAACGCCACGCCTGCCTCGCGTGCGGCACGCACCTCTTGGCCGATCTGTTTAGCCTGCGTCTGCGCTTGCGCCAACTGCGCGCGGTTGTTTGCGAGCGTGTCACCGAAATAATCCGCGAACGTCTGCCCCGCGCTGAAACTCGTGCAGCGTTCGCGCAGGATCGGGCAGACGCCGCCTTTGACTTCTTCTTGTACCCGCTCATCGCGTGCGATCTCCGCGCGCAACTGCGCGATCTGATCCGTCAACGTGCGCTCCGTCGCTTCCAATTGGGCGGCGCGCTCTGCGCCCGTCGCGCGCTTTTCGAGGTCGCGCGTTTTGCGCTCAACCGTCGTGAGCGTGCTGTGCAGGCGCTTAATCTCGCGCGTCAATTCTTCGCGCTGACTCGTCAGATGTTTGCGCGCCGTTGCGTCCTGCTCCGCTTTACTGAGATCAGTCTCAAACTGCAAACGCTCGCTCTCAAGGCGCGGCACTTGCGCGGCCAACTCGCGCCCGCCCTCAGCCTGCCTAAGCGCTTCTTTGGTCTGCGTGTGCTGCGTGCGCAAGTCCGTTAGCTCTGCATCAAGTCGCTTGAGGCGCGCCTGGGCCGCCAACGCCTGTGCGCGCAGTTCGCGCAGACGCTCGCGCTCGCGCTCCAACTCCGTCTGTCGGTTGACTTCAATTTCGATCTCTGCCAGCGACTGCTGCGCCCGCGCTGCCGCGTCAAGCGCGTCCGTCACTCGCCGCACGTCCGCCTCTGCCGTCACGTTCATGCGCGCGACGCGCTCCGCCTCCTGCCGCAAATCATCGCGTTCAACGCGCATCGCTTCGAGCCGTTGCAACCCGGCGAGCGCCGCGAGATGAGCGTTATGCTCTACCTCCGTCGCTTGCTGCCGCGCACGCGCGTTGAGCGCCGCGTCAAGCTCGCCGCGTAGATCAACCAGCCGGCGCGCGATTGCTTCATGCTCGACCTTGGCGCGCTCAGCTAACGAGCGCGTCTCCGCCACGCGCTGTTCCGCTTCGTCAAGCAAGCCGACGGTGCGCGTGCGCGTCTCCGTCTCCTGTTGCAATGACGCGCTCGTCGCGCTCAATTCTGCAACGCGCGCGGCGACGGTCTGATGCTCGGCCACGATCTCGTCGTAGCGCGCGAGCGTGCCTTCTGCGCGCCCGATGCGCTCGCGCGCCGCCGCCACGCGCTCGCCGATGAGTCGCGTGGTCTCGCCTAATTTCTGCGCGCCCTCGCGATACTCTTCCACCTTGAGTAAGCGATCAAACGCGGACTTACGTTGGCTTGCAGGTTTCAGAAAGTCCGCCGTAAGCGTGCCCTGCGGGACGCCGATGGCGGACTCGAAGAGCGCACGCAAATCCGTGCCCGGCTCAATGCCTAGATGCTGGCGCAGAAACGCGGCCACGTCGTGCTTCTTCTCGGCAAGTTTCAGGTTGAGCAAAGGATCGACGACGTAATAACCCGTGCCCGTGTCGCGATAGACGACGAACTCACGTTCGTCCAACGCGCTCTCGAACGTGACGCGCACTACGCCCTTCTTCGCGCCGCGCCGCGCGAAATCATCTTTGCTGTAGCCGAGCACATCGAAGAGCGCCCATGCGATGGCTTCGAGGATCGTCGTTTTCCCTGCGCCGTTCGGCCCGACAATCGCCGTCGTGCCCGGCGCGAAAACAAATTCGGCGCGCTCGTAAGACTTGATGTTTTCCAGTTCAACCCGTGTGACGTGCATAGTCTCTCAATGGCCGCTTTCGTTCGTGTCCGCCGCGCTGATTGCAATCGAGTTGATAAGGTCGGCGGGCGCGACATTAGCCTAACATGCCGCGCCGCTTTTTGCCGCTCGCGGTAGCGCCAAGAGCAAGGCCAGCGGCCCCGCAAGCAGCAGCCACATCACCGGCCCAAGCCCGATGCGCTCGGCCAGCATGCCCAAGCCGAATGGGATCAAGGCAGCGACGAAGTCCGTCACATTATTGAGCGCGAGGGCTGTGCCGCTCCGCTCTGGCAGCGCGGCGTACAACTGCGCTTTGAGGATCGGATACCAGCCGGAGTTAGCCAGACCGACGAGACCGAGCAGCACGATCTTGAGGGGCAGATGTGGCGCGAGCAGAAACGCTGAGAAGAGCAAGAGCATGAAGCCCGCGCTCCAACGCAAATAGCTCAGCCCGCGTACACGTTCAAGCAACGGGATGAGCAACAGATCGCCGACGAGGCCGACGCCCGCCCAGACGGCGACCGCGAGGCCAGCGCGGGTTGCGCTCACGCCAACCACGTCCACGAAGTACAAGGCAAGAAAGCCGTGCAGCCCGTCCAACATCAGATCGGCTAACTCCAACAACACGAGCCAGCGCAACACCGCACCGTGCCGCAGAGCGCGTAGTGCGAGTAGGAATTTCGCTTTCAATCCCGCTCGTGTCTGCGGCTCATGCGCCGCGGCCGGCATGGTCGGCATGAAGCGGCGCGTGATAAGCGTGAGCAACAGCGCAAGTCCGACCATCATGCTGAACCACACGCGCCAACTCGCGCCGAGCGCGACCGTTGCGTTCAACGCGGCTGAGCCGGCGACGACGCCGAGCGAGCCAGCGAACGCCCAACGCGCCATATTCTGTTCGCGCCGCGCCGGCGCATCGTCCATCAGCGAAGCCTGCGACAGACTGACGAACGCGCCCGACGCCGGGCTGAACAAAATGAAGGCCAAGAGCAACAGCGCGAAGCTATGACTCACGCTGACCATGACGAGCGCGAGCGTGAAGCACACGCCGCCGCCAAGGACGAGCGCGCGGCGGCGCGGCGTGTCGCCGAGCAGAAAGAGCGGCGGTTCGATCAAATTGCCGCACAACTTCGGGACGGCCAGCAGCAACCCGATCTGCGTGTATGTGAGTTGCAGGTCGGAGCGAATGAGCGGCCAAGCCGTCTGGCGCGAGCCGTCAACCAACTCATCTAAAAATTCGATGGCGAGCAGCGTGAGCGCGAAGGCGCGCAAGGATCGTCCGCGCTTGCCTGCGGGCGGCAAAGCGGACGGCGACAAGGCATGATGCGACATTGCATGATTCCTCTCTCGGCTCGGAGTTGTTGACGCTTGCTT